>JAITDV010000494.1 GCA_031282385.1 Planctomycetaceae bacterium
TATGAAAAATTTGCAGATTTTTCGGACGCTTGCTTATACTTCTTTAAAAATATAAAGAAGTACAAGGCTGAACTACGTACTATCGCAACTGAAAAATTCCACATCCCATCATAAAAAAAAATACAACTTTTTCGTTACAAAAAAGGTTTTTTAAAGTAAAAAGAGTATAACATTCCTAATAAACCCGCAGGGCAAAGGAAAATAAAAAAAGAGTTTTTAGAATTTCCCTAAAATATTAAAATAGATAGGTACGTACTCAATATTACTTCAAATTGTAACCATGACTTATTGAATATGATCAGCAACGTACATTATTATTTCCGGTTTAATTTGGATTCTTTTTGCGATATCTTTAATTGCTTGTTCTAGTGATCTGGCATCTCTACAATTTGATATAAGACCAATTTCATTTGGTAAAAGACCTTGTTCTCCGGCTAATTTAGCAGCGGCGGCGAGCAATGAAGTTTTTCGTTCCGTTTTAATTGTTTCAAGCACTGATTCAACCACTTTAGAAGCGCCCGGATATTTTTGATCAATTGCTGTACGTGCGGCGTTGGTGAATATCGTTTTGCCATCCACATTTTGAGTTACATCACGTAAAATTCCGCCGGCAACCGGATTCTTTGAACTAACATAATCTACAGCGGTATCCTTAACAGTATCCGTGATAACGTCTTTTCCCTTCGCTTTTCCGCCGCTTGAAACAATTTTATCAACAAACGTTCCGGCAGCCGCTCCGGCAATCGGTCCGCCATAAAAAGTCGCCACAGCACCGGCAACACCGCCTAATACTTTACCGAAAATACTACGAACATTGTTACTGCTGCCACCGGAATTGCTCGGCTGACTTGCTTTGATTTGTTGTTGAATACCTTTATACATCTGTTTGTTACTTTGTATAACTCTATCGGAGGATTGCCAAATACTATTATCAAGTTTTTCAAATCCGGCTTGCATTGTATTTTGCACGGCGTTAAAGCCGTAGTACAAGTCTTTTCGCACGTCTTGTAATCCACGATTTACATCTACGCGCATTCCTTGTATTTCGTTAAGTGTTCGTACTTGATTTCTTGCAACATCATGGGTAACGTGTAAAGTTGCGTTTGCAATAGCGATCTGCCGTTCTTGTCCTTCCTTTAAGTCGCCAATGTTCCGATTGACATTGCGAACCTCGTTAAGTGTTTCTTTGGACAACTGCTGTTGAAAGATTTGGTTTTCGATAACTTGTCCGAATCCATTTTCTGTAATAGTTGTCAAATCTGCAACTTGTCTTGAAATTTTTTCAGTTGCCGCAAGTTGTTTGACTTGCATTTGAAATGTCCGCTCAAATCCTTTTTCAACCTTTTCTCCAACACTGTCAATTTTTTCGCCCATTTGTTTGAAATTTCTGTCCATGTTAGCGTTCAATTGGCTAAAATTTTCATTCATGCCGTTGTATATTTCAACCAAACTTTGATTGACGGCATCGAGCTGCTCATCCAATTTTTTTAGAAGTTTGTTGGTTTCTTTGATGGAGTCATTGATATCTTGAAGGTCGCGATGAAGCGTCAAAAGGGTGTTATTGACGGTAACGAGTTCCTCATGAAGTTTGTCTAATTTGTTTGAAAGTTTATCAAAACCGGCTTCAATTTTACTTCCCAACTTGGCGAATTCTTCCCGCAATACTTTACGTGTCTTCTCCGATTCTTCACGAATAGTTTGAACAAGTTCCGCGTGATTGTTCTTTAACGTTTCATTTATTTCATTAAGTTTTTTGATGAGTTCGTTATGACGTGCCTCTTCGCGTACCTCCAGCGCGGCTTTATATTGTTTGTAAATTTCGGCGATTACTTTTTCCTGCCACTGAATTCTAAATGCATGTAACATACAATTTCCATCTTCCGTTAACTTTGTATTTGTATATTCTTTGTTGTAATCAGTAATCAATTGCCCCCAATCAAAAACAACTTCGTTTGCTCGTTTTTCGCGTTCGATCTTCGGCGTTTTATCGAATTCTTGTTTTTCATTTTCAAGTACCTTTTTATAAGCGAGTTTTGCAACTGCTTGTATTTGCGGCGCGTCTGGGAAGGTGGCGATGAACGCTTCGTAATCCGGTAAGGCATCTACAAGACAAACGAATTCAAACATTAAAGTTTGCATTCGCATTTTTGCAACAAGAGTATGTTCTGCCGCGTGCGGATATTTTTTAATGAAATCTAAATAGGTACTGACACGATCTTGTTCGCGATACAATTTGAATACTTCGTGAATTGCAAACTGAGATTGTATACGATCAGGATATTTTGCAAGGAATGCGTTATAGTCCTCAATGCTGGGATTATTCGCAACAAGCGAGTACCGAAACGCAAATGCAACTCTTGCCCAAGCGGTATCGGGAAATTTTGCAATAAAATTATCCAACGTTTTGACATCTGTGTAATCGTCAGGTGTCATGTTATTCCAAAACGCCTCTGCCTTTTTATGTGCAGTATCGTTTACATCGCTTTGGGCGTAAAGAGAAGGCGAAAGAAATAAAACAACAATAATTGTAAAAAATAATTTTTTCATTTGAGTTTAAATTTGGTTAATTGTTAGTTGTGTGTAACTATTCAATTGTTTGCGGGCGTTTAATTCGCGGGCAAGGTAACTGAGCTGTTATTTTCTTTTTTAAAACGTGAGTAAGTTTTTGTGCCGTTTTGGGAAGTCCAATTGAATTTGTCTTTATTGATCCATTGTACATTTGCGTTCATTTTTTTTCCGTCTTTATCTGTTGCAGCAATGTTTCCGGTTTGTAAATTGTAAGTGTAATAGTAAGTTTTATATTTGACCGGCGCGTCGGAATCATTGGAGGCGTTAACGTACAACGTTAATCGATCGTCTGCAATTGCGAGAGTATTATCATCGTATTTCCAAGTTCCAACCAGTTTAAAAGAATCCGGCGACACTGCGTCCAGTTTTTGTTCAATATCTTTTATTACGTTTTTTAATTTGTCGATAGAATCGCTCGAAAACAGACTCGCATATACTTCTTTAATAATTCCCGCATTGTCGTTTTGTTCTTCAAGATTTCTATCGGCTTTATCTTTTGTTACTGTCCATAGGTCAAAAATCTTTTGCGTATCTTCTTTAACAGAGTCAAGTTTTTTAGGCGTAATATCCTTCTCGTTGAGCAAGCCGGTAATTATGTCTGTTACCGCATCAAAATAAAGAATTTCCAATTTATCCATATCTTGTTTAGTTTCATCCGGATTCTTTATATTTTTATTTTTATCTCCGTCATTGAATACATCTTCTAGTCTTCCGTTCAATAGCAATGCTCCAGTGTAATTTTTATTTGCGTATTTTCTCCACAAACTGTTATCAATATGTTGTTTTGTTTGCGACAGATAATTCCACCATTTTATTTTCATAAGTTCGTTGAGATTTTTTTGGCGTATTATTTCTTCTTCTTTCTGTTGTTCGGTAGGATTTTTATCGGAATGGATTTTAACGTTGAATTCTATTCCATCGATTTTTGACCAATCTTTCCATTTGTACGTTCCCTTATCTTGATCTAGCACGAGACCTTTCGCTCCGGGTACAATTGTCCATGTGTAATTATTTTTGCCGCGATATTGCAACTCAATCCAGAGGTTTTTGTAGTTGCCGGATACAATCCATTCAAATTGGATATCCGGCGATTCGCTTAATTCCGCATTAGGACTCGGCGATTTAAGAATGAACTTTACCGTTTTATTTTCATCTTCAAAAACCGGATACGGTTCTTGATACTCAACTTTCAATTCAATGATCTTGATCGCGCCTTCTGTTGCAATAATTTTCAAAGAGTTGCTTCCTGCTTGCGACGTAAAGGTCAACGTTTTCGTTAAAGTACCTACTGCGTTTTCGTCAAATTTGACGAGTTCCTGATCTTTACCGTTCCAACGAATTTTAACGGTACCTTTACCTTCAAACGAATAACTGAGCGTTGCTTCAATTTTCTTCGCTTTTCGGCTTGGAACGGTAAACGCAATATTGCCGCCTTCGTTGACTTGCCAATAGTAACCGTCTAATTCGTCGTTCTTGACTACAACATTTTCCAGATCAATAACATTTTCGGCATTAATATCAGCTCCGCTAAAATTAAGACATATTGGTTTACCGTCTTTGATGCGATAATTTATCTGTACGTCATACAACTCTTCGATTACATTCTCTTTTTCCGTTTCTTTATTCATAAAATCGTCCATGCTATTTTGGGCGTAAAGCGGCGAAGAAATGAATAAAATAACTACAATTGTTAAAAAAATTTTTTTCATTTGAATTTACAATTTGGTTAGCAGTTTAAAAACGTTCTGAAATTTTTATTTTGTCTTCGCTTGTTGGTACGATTGTTCCTTCGATTGTGGGGTTATTACATTGCCCCATAAATAAAACTTGTTTATTTGTTGAATCGTAAATGAAGTACAAAAATGGACGATCCGCTTTGACTTCCAACGGTTTTTTTCCAACTCCGATAGTACCAACCCAAACCGCCGTTTCCGCAGACGCATCAACACCATATTCATCCACTTCAACATGCACCTTGTGAATAACATCACGAATATGAAGCGCATTCCCTTTGAGTATTCCAGACAAATCCGCCTCCACACTGAAGGCTTGTTTGATACCAAGATTATTCAATACAGGTTTCAAATCAACCAACGCATCAATCGTAAATCGCGGCAAAAACAAACGAATCTTGCCTTTTTCTGTTGCCATAATTTCATTGAAACAATCACCCCAATTTTGAGAAGTTAATGTTTTTATGAGACTTTTCATTTCTTGAATTTTTTGCGGAACAAGAAAAATCATCACGAAATTTTCATTTGACGATTCTTGTTTTTTAAACGGAAGCGTGAAAACATAAAAGTTGTCGTCAAATTTTTTGAAATGGACAGATAAAGTTTCCCGCATAAAAACAGCCGGAACCGTTTTATTGTCATTCAAATGAAAAGGCAAATGACAAACAGACGAAAAAGGTTCTGCCCAAAGTCCGGAAAAATTTAATGTGTTGAAAATGAGACATTCCGATTCTTTGGTATTGGGTTCAAAAAAACAATTAGGCAAGCCTGAAATATTTTCTTTTGCTTTGGGAAATGATTCGATTCGGACATTTGACAATGGTTGAATTGTTTTGCAGAATTGTTCTGTGATTGTTGTTGAATCGTGTACAAAAATGGTTGTGGATCGTTTAATCGGCGGCAACGTGTTGTCAGATTTGTCGTCGGTGATTGGTGTATAAAGTTTCAAAATCGGCAAAGAATCTATAGCAGACGTTTCAAATTCCAATGATTTTTTCATCTCATCAAGAGTTTTTCCCTTCGCGCCAAGCGCAACAATTCCCAATGCGTCCCGAATACTAAAGGGAGAAAAAACGTGATTATTGTTATCGTGTTGATCGATTGCCGAAAACAACTTTGACGCGAATCGGGCGGAGGAATCATCTTGTTTTATTGCAACTTCCTCTTTTGAATCTTTCGATTCAACTGTAATTATATCTGTCGGCATTTCTGAAAATATGCCCAATGCAATGAATAATCCCATTGCCGTCACTTGATGTAGAAACATAAATATCCTCTCCAATTTTTGCGTCAATAATTATTGACAAGACGATACTCGCGTTTGAAACATCGCCTTTTACATTCACAAAAGTTTATTCCTGCCAAAAAATCACGTCCTTATTGAGACCGGATAATTTGTTTTCTTTACTATAATTGCCGTCAAGATTACCTTTAAACTGAAATATCCTTGCTTTGGCTCGTCCGTTTCTCTTGAAAAGATTAGCGATTTCAGGTGAGATGGAACGAAGATCAGCAAGACTCAAATCTACTTCTACACCGCCTTCCATTGCCTCCCGTAATGTTTTTTCATTCATACCGCCAAGACTGGTTCCTACCTTGTTGAATCCTGAAGGAGAAATAACAGTCAATTCAATGTTTGATATTCCGCTGCTGCCGCCTTGACTGATTGCTATCGGGTAGAATGCAAAATACGATTTATAATGGTACAAAATTGTTTCCTTTGTTTTTTCTGCTTTCCCGTTAATTTCTGTTAAATCAAAAGCAAAATATTTGAATCCGTTGCCGTGATATTTTTTGAGAACTTCGAAATCTTTTTTGCTCATCAACAACGAATAATTCTTACCATACGTCTGTACAATAAAATAATTCAAATCGTTCTCAAGAGTGTTAATATCGTCTATCTTCCAAACGAAAATCTTATGAACTCCGATTTCAGTTTTATAAACTACTGGGTTTGTGCCGCTGTCACGTTTATAGTTTGGATGCTTAATAATTTTTTTCTCAACCAAGTTGCGTGCATTCGTGATGATTTTTCTTTCTGATCTTTCTATTTTAATAGGCTCACCGGGTAATGGCATAATACTGATCATTGCCCGCGTTCCAACTAATGATTTTTGGTTGACTGTGAGAAACAACATTTGTTCTTTTCCATTCCATGCAACAAGTGCAGATTGTACTGGTTCCTCGAATAAACTAAATTTTCCATCAACACTATTATCCTCTCCGCCAGGTATAATCGCATCCTCATCTTCCCGCATAACTCGCGGAAGATCATTAGAATCAGTACCTACAATTTTATCCTTGTCGGGAACTGTAGGGTTGGATTTCGGCGGTTTTGGTTGAATAAGTAATCCTTTGGTATCAGCAAACGCCGCAATCGCACTTAACGAAAATACCATTAGAACAAGCAATGGTATGATTAATTGTTTAAATAACATAGTCATATTTTTTCCTTTCTTAAAAATAACGTAACAAACTCATCGTACTTGAGTTTTCGGTTTTTAAAATTGTGTTCATGGTTGTCATATCCCTTAAAAAACAACGAATACCGATTATTGAATTTTGTTATCAAATATGTGGATATTCTGACCTTCTTGAATTTTCATATCTGGTATGCGTTCTTGGTATGAGTTGACTTTTTTTTCTATACTTTCGAGTATCTTTTTAAAATCGTTTTTGACAAATCTGCCATTGCCGACATAAATTTCTTGAAATGTTGTCGAAAATTCTCTGGTGAAAACTGAACCGCCCTCTACAGTATAAAACGCAAATTGACCTTCTTGACCGTCTGAATTTTTCTTGTCCGGGTCCGACGAACCAATATCAATGCTGCCTCTTGCATAAAGCAACATCGCTGCCAAATTTGTAATTACTATTTTCTTCGTTTGAGTTTCGTCAACCGGAGCTAGCTTGGGTTTACAATCATCTGGTAATTTTGCTTCTGTCACGTTGCTGCACGAGTCTGTAATCAAACCGACAAAACGTATTTTTTCCGCGAGCAATGCGTTATAGATAACGGATCGTGGAATTAAAGCTCCGGTTTCATTATCCGAACTAAACGGAGCCAAGTAATGGTTTTTTTTACCATTGTAATTTTTTATTGTTGCTCCGTGTCCTGCATAGTAAACCAGCACGGCGCCATCCTTGCCAACTTCACGGCACAATTTACGGACTTCTTTGATTATTTTGTCAGCATTCGTGTCGTCATTTTCCAACGTAATAAAATTATCTTGTAAGCACGACGTATTTAGCAGTTTTAATAAGTTGATCCGAGTTACTTCTATGGCAGATTGATATTTTGGTCTTTCATCTTTCGTTCCCAAGACGACAAGAACTCTGATATTTTTGTTGCTGTTAGTTTCATTATTTATGTCGGTTTCGTCATCAATGTCAGGCGGGTTTTCACAGTCTCGTACACCGATAACCCAGTTGTCTCGTACTAATCTTATGTAATTTGGCGGAAGTAAACTTGCAAAATTTCCGCCATAACCGTTGACAATTCGACCGGTGGATTCCCAGAAAAAGTCTCTGCCATAACCGGTTGATATGCCAAGTTGTCGGATTCCTTTGTTTCTTTCAAGCGAACGAAACTCATGATGAGTTGGAAGACGAAATCCCAAGTTGGTAACTTGTTGTTGTGCAGATTGAAATGTACCGGCTCTGTTTAGAGGTCTTGTCCATTCCAGGTTGTTATCGTTATCCCGATAAACCTGAACGCCATTGACATTGCCAACTTTTGTCCAATCGGCATTGACGTCTGAACTCAATATTCCTGATAAAAACAAAATCAGAAATAATATTGTTAAATGTAAAACACACACTACGGTATTGGGCAAAAAAATACGCATACAGTCGTCTCCTTTCGTTTTTTCTATATTTATTTTTTTTGTTACAAAAAAAATAAATAGACAATAATTCTTCACAGCGGTTTATTCTTCCACATTCTATTTCAAATCGATTGAGATAAAAGTTGTGCCGTAAGGAACTTCATAGTATATTGTTTTTGTCCAGCCTCTGTTTTTTAGATACATTTCTCTTAGGTTTTTGTCCTTCACAGTTGTCAAGTCGAAACTATTTGAGCCTGGTGCGTCTTTGAACTGTGATGAGCCTTTGTATGGAGCGTCCACAATATTGGGGCATTTTCCATGAAATGCAAGTCCAGGAGCACACCACGCAGATGTACGTTTATATCTCTCCGATAATTTTGGGATTTTAGGCACTTTACCTTGATAGACTGCAAACCGTATCGTATTGCCGCGTTTATCAGAGCCGTCAAGTCTGGAAAACGTTCTTGTTTGCCCCGGTTCTATCGCAAACCATCCAACAACACTTGCACCCAACAAAGGTGCAGTAGTTAACCCACTCGGGCGCGACCCCTCTACCGTAAAAATCGCAATATGGATTGTCTGGCTATTATTATTCTTGAGCGTAAACGACTCATTCTTAGCAAAAACCTCAATTCCGTAATTTGATAACAACACAAAAATAATGATACATACTAAACGTTTCATAATTTTTTTCTCCATTTGGTTAAATTTGGGATGAAATTGACTGTCAATTTTAAATACTAAAAACTTAACATTTCACTCAAACAACACATTCAAGTGAAATAACACTATTTTTTTCTTTTCAATTAAAGGAATGGTTATGTTGTCCGCACTGCAACATACTACTGATATGAACGGATTATAGTCTCCACACAGCAATACCATTACCGCAACACGGCACTCACTCATCACGTTTTAATAATCTTATCACTTCGGACTTTCACGGACATTTCCGTTTTCCATAATAACTCTTTTCGTATCCCTTTTGCATTTCAAGAATGGGCGTTGTTCCCATCCTTGCTCCTTAAGAGTCTCCCAACCCGGTTTGTGAAATTTTGTAGCATACTTACTTCTTCCTTGTGGATCACCCCAATAAACATCGTTGTAAACTGGAGGATAACCAATAATTAAAGATACATCTGCATTTCTTTCTGTTGAATTTTGTATCATTAAAAAACGGTCTTTGTGATGAACTGCGAAATATTTAACGTCCATTTTATTCGGGTTGAACGTCCTGTCGTTAAATGCGATGTAAATTTCAAAATGGCCACATTGAAGAGTTTTTGTTTCGCCTGGTTTTATAATATACCAACCGGATACTGAAAATTCGTATTTCAATGGCGTACCACCGCCTATTAAAGCGCGACTTCCAGCAATTGCAACACGGATTTCTTTTTTTTCGTTATTGGTAAATTTTACAGCTCGTCCCTCTATCTGGGCGAAAATCTGTTCTGCACTACTTGTAATAAAGCATAAAACAAGCAATAGTATGACCAAATTCTTTTGTGTAATAACATTTCTCTTCATAATTTTTTCTCCATTTTGTTGATAGTTAAATTTGTTGAAATCAACGGTGATTTCAACTGTTTATCTATATCAAATATATTTTGCGTGCTTGTTAATTTTTCATTTTGAGATAAACGTTTCCTGAAAAATCTGTTTAAGGTTATTTTGTCTGGTATCCCATATTTTAAGACCAACAAAGCACTAGTTATATTTGATATTTATACGAACATACATCGTTACTAATATAAACGTTAATTTACACGATTAACGTATCAATTTTAATTGTGCCATCTTCCAAAATAATTTTCTTCGTTTCGATGGAACACTTCACGAAAGGGTATCGTATCCATCCATTTTTCTCGAGTTCTTCCACGTTGGCTCTTAGATATGGCAGACTATTACTATAATTCATATTTCTACTATAATCCTTTCCTACGTGCGGATCACCCCAATATACACTATCATAAATTACTGGTTCTCCAGCAATTAGAGACTTTTTAATTTTATATGACCTTTCTTTCATGAGAAATCTGTCTTGGGGATAAACCCAGTAATATTGTTGGCTTTTTGCTTTCCTATCACTAAACGCACAATAAAACGCCATATTTCCACATTCAAGAGTTCTGCTTTCTCCTGGTTTTATTGTGTACCAACCAGACACTGATTGCTCGTACCAGTCTGGTAGAGGTTTTGGATCCAAATCTTGTCTTAAACCTAGTCTATTTAGATTACGATGCACTCCGGCAATAGCAACTTTACATTCCTGTTTTCCTTTATTGATAAATGTTACTGATTCTCCTTTGACTTGGGCGAAAATCTGTTCTGCACCACTTGTAATAAAGCATAAAACAAGCAATAGCACGATCAAATTTTTTTGTGTAAATACATTTCTCTTCATAATTTTTTTCGCCAATTGGTTAAATTTAATTTGATTGAAATTGACAGTCAATTTCAAATACTAAAAATGTAACGTTTCACTCAAATAACACATTCAAGTGAAATGATACAAAGGTTGTTTATACCTTTCGCACTTTAAAATTCATTTTTTATAAACGCACAAAAAATAAACTTTGCGCAATCATTAACGATCAAAATCAGATATCCATCTGGACCGAAAAATTCTTATCTGTTAATAATGACTAAAAGAACTATCGATCTCGATGTTAGTTGTACCATAAGGTATCTCAAAAAAAGTTACCCGTTGAAGTCCATTATTTTTGCGGAAATTGTCGTCAACCGTAGCGTTTATTGAAAACTGCCCCCATTGGGTTACACTAAGAATATTTTTACCGTTAACGATCATCTTCGTGTATTTGTCATTAAATGTTTCAATATCAAATGGGTATTTCTCATGAATCCATTCTTTATAATTTTTTTTTCCTTTCAACTCTTTTTTATAAGAGATCTGCGCCACCCTGCCGTCAAAATGAAGAGCAAATCTAATTTCATTACCTTCCTTTCTACCAGAGTTGTGTCTTCGGAATGTCTGAGATTGATTAGGTTTGATAGTGTACCATCCCCTAGTAATAATCTTTTTATCTGGAATGGCTACCCAAGCCAATGTAGAGTTACCTTTTCCATCTCCGCCGCTGTTATTGCGGTAGCTACCATGATTTTCTGTCCATTCAATCGCAACACAAATGTCTTTTTTCTGTCTGTTAATGAAAGTAACAGTTTGTTGCGCGAATATTTCGTATCCGAACGATTGTAAGGATAGCAATACGGCAGCGCATAATAATACTAAACGTTTCATAATTTTTTTCTCCATTTAGTTAAATTTAATTGAAATTGACTATCAATTTCAAATATTAAAAACTTACAATATTATTTTTAACAACTAAATCCCATTTTTACTTTTGGCGTTTTTGCCAATCTTCCAAAATCGGCGTCAAAAATAATTCACGGCGTTTACATGTTCTAGTGTCTAGCGCAAAACGATTTCTTACATCATATTTAAAATTTTTTCAAAAAATTTTTACGGAGGATAATAAATTTATCCGGTTAATTTTTTTCGGCATGTTAAATTGATCAATCTTGTCGTCTCGGCTTCGTTTAATTCCAACAACTTTCCACGGCGATCAGTTTCTTCGATCTTTTCAACGACATCAAGGTTGATCAAGTCCCACATACAATCGGGACAAACAACAAGATGCCTTCTAATTTTATTCTGTTCTTGTTTGTTCAAGAGATTTTGGCGAAATTGCCACAATCTCCAATCACTTACATGGTCATCCATAAACATTATGTCCATTCCATAAAATTATTTTCCTGCAAAATGTTTCCTGATTTTGCTGATTGCACGGCTGCAAATGGTGTAAATATTTGTTTCGGTTGTATTAAAATTTCGGGCAACTTCACTGACACTTTTGCCATCCAGTTTATAAGCCCTGAAAATTTCTTCTTCATTTTTGTTCAGTACAACCGTTAGCTCGTCCCAGTTCGTCAACTCCCGATTGCGATTGGCGGCAACAAACTTGCACAATCCTACTTGTGTACATTCATGATGTTTTTCTTGCAAAAATTTTTTTAATTTTTTTGAAAGGAACCGATTCGCAATAACAGAAATGTATGTTTCAAGTGTACACGATTTGTCCGGTTCAAAACCGCGAAATAATCTCAACACGTGAAAATTGTTCTTTTTCAGAATGATTAATATTTCACTGAACAATTCATCTAATGTAATTTTCATTTCACGGTAACGATCATCGTTGACGATGAATTTTAGGCGTTTGCTGCAACGCCCAATCAATAAATACACAAATGCCGCTTGATCCCCGCCGACAATCTCCCCAATCAATGCTGCATCCGATAAATCTTTGTAAGAATCGCAATGTAATATCATTTTAGCCTTACACCTCGCAAACTTTCTTGTCTCAAAAAAATGAATCTGTATAATCCGAAAACTTCAGATTGTTTCACCTCTCAGTGATATTGGAATTTGACAATCATTAGAAAACAAATAGCTTAAATTTTTGGTAATAAAGATAAAAAAGGAGATTCTTTCCCGTTCCCGAATTGCCGGAACAATCGGTAACAAAAAAGCGATCTTTGGCTTCTCGGTAATCCTCGTTTGATGTAGCGTTAATCAGCGTGGATTTCCCGCGTTTCGCCTTACCAAGAACAGCAAGCGTAAACGTGTTGGTAAGAAGGTCTTTTGGGGCAGTTTCGATTTGTTCGACAAGATCGTCTCGTCCACGTTTTTGCATGACGGCAACAAGATTGTCCGCCCAGTAGAGCAATTCGCTAAATTCACTTGCAACAAAGTGCGTCATTGTTTGTTTTCTGGTTAGGAAAACAAACCGAAGTCAACGTAGCATAAAAAAACGGGAACGCTACGTGGCTCCAAGCGAGTTTCCCATTCATACCACTGAACTGACAGCGCAAAACGTTGCTGCAAAATATGCCTAAACGCATATCTCGAAACCCGCAAGTTCAAGGCATAACGTTCCCTTTCGGGAACGCAATGAGTCCTTGAATCTATTCCTAGCTTCCGCCGATAAATCGGGTGGTATTGGAAGCATGAGAGCCAAAACTTGCGATTTGAATTCTGATTGTCTACGTATGCTAACAGATGGGAAAGCACAGTGCAAGAGGGGAAGGCAATTTAGCTTAAAAAATACCCGTTTTAACACAAAAAATTCACAATTTTCACCATTTTTACGACAAATTTCCTAAAACACCTGCTTTTACGACATTTGCTGAATCACATAAATCATCATACGATAAACGGACAAAATTAAATGAGAAAAATGAAAAATTCGTTTCTGTTTCAATCGAATACTTGAAACAAGGAATATGTGATGGTCTATCGTAAACATACGGAACGATTATTGTACTGGAATATTCGTACTCATTCTGATCTGGAAGCGGTACATCGCAGTAAGATTTCTGCTTGTTACCAAAAAGCGAATGTCTAGTCAATCAATCCCGAGCATCTATTGCTGATCGTAGTCAGGCAAAATTCCTGATTCCAATCAATACGAATGATTTTGACCCGAATCAGGATTACAACAAAGATTATTTTGACTAGATTGAAGAAACGAAAACACAACTCGAAATTCTGTTTAAGATATGGAATGGTCGTAAACCATTGTATTATCATGAATGGTATTAATTAATTAATTAATGGATCATGTGCCAGCGAACTTGGCACATTTGAGCGTATATTTTTTGTCAACGGTTGTGCTATTTTCGCTGTCACTTAATGATTCACTAAATGGTGGTATTTTTGTTTTTTTATTTTACGGAGTGTTATTTATTCAAATTATCTGATTCTAACGGATTAGGTGTTTCATAATGGAGTGGTAAAATAATTGTCAAAATAAATTGTTTGCAGTAAATGGGTATTTCTTGAATGCTTGACTATTTTATGCAATATCTGCATTT
>JAITDV010000530.1 GCA_031282385.1 Planctomycetaceae bacterium
AATATCTGCGGTGTCCAGAGTGTCGCCGCTTTTGTATGTTCGGTCAAGTACCGTACCTCGTGTCAAATTCCGCAACTTACATTTGTACAACGCTTGACCTTTACCCGGTTTCACGAAGTTGCACTCGATCATTATGTACGGATCACCTTCAATCTGTACTTTGAGACCTTTGCGAAAATCACTTGTATTCACTGTTCCCATCGAAAATTTATCCTTTCTTAAATTTCTGGTTTTTACATAGTTCTCACTTTAATTTTAGGTAACACTTGCGAACCTACTATTTGCAATTCCGCCTTTAGGTATTTATAAACTGTTCATACTTTAAATTCCTTTTACCGCCGCTTGCTTACCTATCGGGAAACCGGCTTTTACGATTTTGAGTTGCGCAATTTATAGCATGAGCAATATACCGCCGAATTACAAAGTACGTTCAGTATATGTTACCGAATAATTAATGTGCGTTTAATATAATTGTTAAAATCTAAACGCGGATATAAAACTTCGGTTTTATAAAAAATTGTGCCGCGTTTGTTGTGGTTGATGTTTCCGGTTTTTATTGCGGGCGTTTTACATTTTTTGCAAAAGCGTAAAATACCTGCCGCAATTTTTTTCACTCTTGCCAAAATCGTCCAAAGCCGAAAAAATATTTTTCGACTATTTGCAGGTTAAATTTTGTGAACTCGTGCGGGCTTAACTATTGGCAAGCCAATTTTAAACCGTTCACACTTTAAATTTCATTTACCGCCTGCTTACCTATTTGAATGCATGCTTTTATGCTATTGAGTCAAGCAATTTATAGTACGAACAGTATATTGTAACGATAATGTCAAATGAATTTATTACTGATGTTGATGAGTTGATCCGTATTCTTGGTTTATCCGGTTCAGTGCGGTCTGATGTCAATTATGGGTTGGGTTATCCGCTTCTTGTGCCGCGTGATTTTGTCAACTTGATGGAAAATGGGAATCCTTGTGATCCGCTTTTAATGCAAGTTTTGCCGCGAACTGCGGAAAGCAACATTATTGCCGGATTCACTAACAATCCGCTTGATGAAAAAATAAACGATGAAAAAATAAACACAGGATTACCGATTCTAAAAAAATACTGCGGACGTGCGCTTTTGATGTTGACTCGTCAATGTGGTATTCATTGCCGTTTTTGTTTCCGCCGTCATATTCTACAATACGCAGCACCGCAACACGATTTACAATTACCGACAGAAACTGAATTGGGAGCGGACATTGTTGCTTCTCTGGATTTGATTATGTCGGACAAAAATATCAATGAAGTTATAATCAGCGGCGGTGATCCGCTTGTTCAAGACGATGAAAAAATCAAAAAGGTGCTAGATTATATCGAAAAAATTCCGCATGTTAAGAGGCTCAGAATTCATTCGCGGTATCCGGTTATTATGCCGAAACGAATTACGGAGCGTTTGAATTCTGTATTAAAAAGAAAGAAGCCGGTTTATTTGGTGTTACATGTGAATCATCCGAACGAGTTGTCGGAGAATTTTTTGGCAAGATTAAAAATTTTAAACGCTCCGGTATTGTTATCACAAACGGTTTTGTTGCGCGGGATCAATGACAATGTTGAAGTATTGTCGGAGTTATTTGAGAAGTTGGCTGATAATCGGGTTATTCCGTATTATTTACATCAACTTGATCGTGTAACCGGCGCGGCTCATTTTGAAGTAAATATTGTTGACGGATGCAAGATTGTTACGAGTTTAAGGGAACGTTTATCAGGTTATGCAATTCCAAGATACGTACAAGAAATTGCAGGCGGAAATTGCAAAAAATTATTGCTATAGTCCAAAAACGTCACAATTGTTGACAAGTAGTTAATGGGAATGAGGAAAGGGATATACTACTTGTACTGTAAATTGCGAGACTCAAGAGCGTAAAAGCCTGCTTTCCGATAGATAAGCAGACACCAGTAAACGAAATTTAAAGTGTGAACAGTTTAAAACGACTGAATATTTAGTTGTCCCTGAAAAAGTTTTTTTGTTGGTTTACTGGTATCCATCTTGTTCGAGTCGAGTTTGTTTGGATCCCCGTTCGCCCCGCCCAACAAGTTCAATTATAGAGAACATCCGGTATGGTAACAGGATTCATACTGCGAATCGAACTTAGACCAATCAATCAACGACGCCAATAAAATAAGCTCGTGCGTCATGGCAAGAAGGTCAACAAGACGACGGAGAAACAGCTCGGTCTGACTGGATGTTTGGGGAACGGAATGGGGACTTCTTGTCAATTAATTTTGATAATATTTGCAAGGTTTTAAGGAAAATCTCGGATAAAACAATAACTGCCTTACAAATTATAACACTCAATTGCAACCTCATAAGACCTGAAGTGATAGATCCAAATGATTTTTTCAGGGACGACTATTTATGTCTTAAAATCCACAATATCGTTAAAAATTTCCTAATCGTCAAATACCGATCTCGTCGATAACTGACAATGGTATTTTGTTTACGTCTGCGTGTGTTTTGGCAATCTTGTGTATTTTGGCAAGTTTTTGTTTGACGTGAATTGCAAGATGCTAATTAAAAAGCAGTTATAAGATTAGAAATTGTCAATTGTTTTGTTTATTAGACCTTTTCTCTAACCTAAAAATACATCAACGCAACAAAAAACCGCCTTTAACACCTCCGAGACCACCCCTAATCCCTCCGAAGGAGGGGTCAGTGGTGGTCTCCTACAGGTTAGCGAAAAGGTCTATTTAGTATTTACCCTGTGATTAATATCAAATGATTAACTTTACCTATTGTATGCGATTGTTATGACCAGTGTTGACAGACCTGATAACGGAATAACAGATTCGGAAACGCAAACTGAAATTGCCGACATTACTCTTGAATCAACAACTCCCAAACCGGAGATTAAAACAAACGAAGCTAACAAATATTCTTCGCTTTATGACATGTTTATAAGTCAATTGGCGGGGCTTGGTGATTTTGCGAATTTCTGTGGTTATACATTTATTTGGCTTTGTTGGCGGCGGCCTCGTTGGAATGTTCTTTCGCATTCGTTTTATTCGA
This sequence comes from Planctomycetaceae bacterium, assembly GCA_031282385.1. Classification (GTDB taxonomy): domain Bacteria; phylum Planctomycetota; class Planctomycetia; order Pirellulales; family Thermoguttaceae; genus WRKP01. The sequence goes on from JAITDV010000530.1 coordinate 3,050, forward strand.
TTGGGGTTTTGAGTTTGCCTGTTGTAATGCTTACTGGGATGTTTATTGGAATGGTTCTAGCGGTGCAGACGTATTCGCAATTCAAAGCAATCGGCATGGAAGCTGTACTTGGCGGAGTGATCAGTTTTTCATTGGTTCGAGAGCTTGGACCTGTACTTGCGGCAACAATGCTTGCGGGTCGGGTTGGGAGTTCAATTGCTGCGGAAATCGGATCGATGCGTGTAAGTGAACAGATTGAAGCGTTGGCAAGTCTCGGAACAAGTCCGATACATTACCTTGTTGTTCCGCGATTTCTTGCTTCACTTTTTTTGATTCCTGCGCTTACGGTGATAGCTGATTTTATGGGAGTATTTGGCGGTGCGATTTATTGTACGAAAATACTTGGTATTGATGATCATTTTTATTGGGAACATGGGCGAAGTTTAGTTGGTCCTTTTGATGTGTTGGCGGGGATGTTCAAAAGCGTATTTTTCGGCGGTATTATTGCGTTGATAAGTTGTCATCAAGGTTTTCGTTGTGAAGACGGTGCCGAAGGAGTTGGCAAAGCTGCTACACAATCATTTGTATTTTCGTTTGTTGCTATATTATTTATTGACCTGATACTTGGAATTTTTATTGACCGCGTACAATCAATTTTAGGATTTCCGCCAGGAACAATTATAGGAAATTAATTTTGCAATTTAAAAAATAAACAAGGAATATTTAAGCTGAGCTGTTCACACTTTAGGCAACTTCTAAAAACATATTTTTTGACAGAATTATCAAAATTTTCAAGATTGGCAAGTTTAGACAATAAATTTATTTTATCCGCTAATTGACATGAATTTGCACAAATTATTTAATTCGTGATTTTTCGTAAAAATTCGTGGACAAAATGAGTTTTTAGAAGGTCCAGTTAATTTTCATTTGCCGCCGTCTGCTTACCTATCGGCAAGCGGGCTTTTATGCTTTTGAGTCACGCAATTTATAGTGCGAACAGTAGACCTTTTTGCTAACCTGTATGAGACCACCCCTGATCCTTCCGAAGGAGGCGAATAATTTCCCTCCTTCGGAGGGGTTAGGGGTGGTCTCGGAGGAGTTAAAGGCGGTTTTTCGTTGTAGGTTTTTTGTTGCGTTGATGTATTTTTAGGTTAGATAAAAGGTCTAGTATAGAGGCAGCAACAGAATTTGTAGGATTTACCAATTATACTGATTTAATAGTAGCGAGATTTTGTTATGGAGTCTGTTCAAGATGATAAATTAGATTGTCCATTACTTGTTATTAGAGGTGTTAGCAAGTATTTTAGTTCTGTATCAAATTCGTTGTCGGTTTCTACGATGGTGTTGCGTGATGTTAGTTTGACGGTTAATGATGGAGAGACGATAGCGATTATTGGCGAGAGTGGTTGCGGGAAGACGGTGCTGCTTAAAACAATGATCAGACTTTTTAAGCCGGACAAGGGCAAAGTGATTTTTGATGGTCGTGATTTGAGTGAGTTGACATATTTTGAGTTAGCGCAAACGCGGATACGATATGGTTTTGTTTTTCAACAGGCGGCGTTATTTGACAGTATGACTATCGGTGAAAATATTGCGTTTCCGCTTATACAGTATGCAAACAGATCAAAAAAGGAAGTAAATGAAATTGTAATAAATTTACTCAACGAAGTAGGTTTATCGGAGCAAGTTTTGACGCGGAAGCCGGCGGAGTTATCGGGCGGAATGCGGAAGCGGGTTGGATTAGCGAGGGCGCTTGCTCTTGAGCCGGAGATTATTTTGTATGATGAGCCTACTACCGGTCTTGATCCGATTATGAGCAATGTGATAAACGAATTGATAATAAGTACACACAAAAAACATAACGTAACAAGCATACTTGTTACGCATGATATGAAATCTGTTTTCAAGGTTGCAGACAGAGTGATAATGCTTTATCCGTTATCGAAGTTGAATGAAACTGAATCGCAGGTTATATTTGATGGCACTCCAAACAAACTGATTAAATGTAACGATAAACGTGTTCGTGAATTTGTCAGCGTGTAAATGATAGACTTTTTCTAATAATTTATTTTTCAACACGGCAAGATAAAAAAAACAGTAATTATTCAGTTGTGTGTATTGTGAAATGTTTTAACAGTTCACACGTTAACTTTCCTTTAATTTCGCCTGCTTACCTATCGTAAAACAGGCTTTTACGCTCTTGAGTCACACAAGTTGTAGTACGAACAGTATAGTTGACTGAAATCGAAATAAATTACTTTTTAGAATTTTCTTATTGTGAATAATATTAACCTCTAGTTCCGAAAATGGACAATAAACATAAAGAATTATGGGTTGGCGTAACGGTTCTTGCTGCAATTGTCAGTTTGATTGTTCTGGCGGTTTATTTTGGCAAGGGCGAGAGTGTACGTTTTGGTGATGAATACACGATCAAGGTTCGTTTTCAACGTACACCTGGAATTGCGAAGCGGTCGCCGGTTTACAAAAACGGTGTTAAGATTGGCGTGGTAACGAATGTTGAGCTTGTGGATGAAGACCGTGAGGTTGAGATTACAATACGGCTTCCTGAATCGCGGAAAATTTATACTAATGAGGAATGCCGTGTGCGTCAAACTGTAATCATGGGCGATGCTACTCTTGAATTTGTCAAAGACTTAAATTTTAAGGGTGAAATTGAGCTTGTCGGTACTGATTCGCCTCCGCTTGTTGGGCGTGAGTCGAGTGATATTTTGCGAAGTTTTACGAATCTTGAAGGTGATTTGAATAAGACATTGCAAGTTGTCGGCACGGCGGTTGAGCGTATTGGCGAGTTTGTTGACAGGGCGAATATAATTATTGGTTCGCCTGAAGATGCAACGAAACGGCATGATAATATTGATGCGGTTGTTGCGGAGTTGCAGCAGACAATGTTGGCAATAAGAACTTTCTCAAACAAGACGAGTAATATTGTAAATGATCCTGAATTGCAAAAAAACATCAAGCAGATTATCAATTCATTGCCTGATATTATGAACAAATCTCAAACGATTTTTACGGAAATGGAACGGTTGATTGCTGATGGTCGCGGTTTTATAAAACATGGCAATGAATCGCTTGGGAAAGTTGATGTTGTTGTTGATAATGTAACGAAAATTACGGGCAAAGCGCAGAACGATATTCCTGCAATAATGGACGCGCTGAAAAATGCATCAACAAAATTACAATCTTTATTCGACGAACTCATTGTAATTTTCAAGTCATTTCAAAACACTGAAGGTACATTGGGGAAGATTTTGCATGATCCGGAAGCGTATCAGAAGTTGTTGTTGACGCTTGACAATATTGAGAAAACAACGCGTGAAGTGAATCTTTTGATTCGCACGGATGTAAAACCGATTTCAACTAATCTGCGTATGTTTACAGATGAGATTGCGCGTGATCCGTCTGTGTTTATCCGCAACCTAATTAAAAAACGTCCGCCGGTAAAGAGCAGTTTACCGGTTTGGGGAGATGATCTTGGGAGTGATAAGTTGCTTAGTTCTGTTAGCGGTTGTTATGCGGTTCAAGGCGATTATTGGAGTGAAAGAGTAAATGATTGTACAGACAATTATGATAATAATTTTGAGTTACCATGTTGTACGGAGTGTTATTGTTATCCGTGTTGTTGCGAGTCGGAGAGAAAATTTTCGTTTTTGATTCCAGATTGTTTAGCAATGTTATTTAAGGGCAACAAGAAAAAAACAACTTGCCCAACTTGTAACAATCCTAATTGCAGCAACGGTGATTTTTGCAATAAATCAATTTACGAAAACAAAAATTATACAAGAAATAATTTGACCGCTGACAATAAACAAAATTATCAAAAAACAGAAAAATATATAGAACCTACAAAAAAGAATATTCCAACAGAGACAGAAATTGATAATGACGGCGTTATTATAAATACAGACCCGCGTTATCCAGCACTTGCTGGAAAAGCAGAAATCATTCAAATGTCATTCAAAAAAATTAACAACAACACTAAAACACATAATAAAAAATAACAACACCGAAACGTTAAAACAGGCTTTTAAATTGTTCACAGTTTAAAATAATTCCATATTTAATCGAACGTAAAATTAAAAACAAAAATTAAAATTAAATGACTTGGTTTCAAGAAGAAAAATCGTTACAAAAACAAGACGTAATAAATCTGGCAACTCGTTTTGCCGAAACTGCGAGGGAACGAATTTGCCGTTATCCCAAACGAGTTTTATTATTGCCGCCTGATATAACACGCGCTCACAGCGGTGCAGGTTATATTACGGAAGAGTTGTACAAAATATTTGCAAAGGACGCAGAAGTAGTTCTTATTCCGACGCTCGGTCAACACGTTCCGCATACTCCGGAACAAAATAAATGGATGTTTGGAACAGTGCCGGAAGAAAAAATTTATAAACACGATTGGCGGGCGGATTCAAAAAAAATCGGAGAAATTTCAGCGGATTTTGTCAAGGAGATTTCGGGCGGCAAAGCAGATTGGGCGATTCCGGTTGCGTTGAATCGGCGTTTATTTGACGAGAAGTGGGATTTGATTCTCAATATCGGTCATGTTGTCCCGCATGAAGTGCTTGGATTTGCAAATCATAACAAAAACTATTTTATTGGTCTTGGCGGCAAGGAAATGATTTGTGCGTCTCATTTGATGGCGGCGTGTTGTGGAATAGAGAATAATCTTGGAGTGTTGACGACGCCGCTTCGGGCATGTTACAACAAGGCAGAGTCAGAATTTTTGGGACATTTACCGGATGCGTATTTTCAAGTTGTGATGGCTTATAATTCGGCGGGAGAATTGATACATACTGGAGTTTACGCAGGTGATGATGTTGAAACGTATCTTGCGGCGGCGAAGGCTTCGCAGAAACAAAATATAACTGTTGTACCGCCGCTTAAAAAAGTTGTTGCGGTCATGCAGGGTGATGAATTTTACAGTACGTGGGTTGCTAACAAGGCGATTTATCGTACAAGAAAGGCAATGGCTGACGGCGGTGAATTATTGATAATTGCGCCGGGCTTAAAGCGATTCGGCGAACAACCTGAAGTTGATAATTTGATTCGAAAGTATGGATATGTTGGAACGGAAAAAGTAATGAAGTTATATCGCGAATGTCCGGCAAATGGCGATTTGAAAGATTTAGCAGTTGGCACGGCTCATTTGATACATGGTTCGTCTGAAGGACGGTTCAAAATCACTTATGCTCCAGGACATGTTTCGAAATCCGATATGAATCTGGTCAATTTTGAATACGCCGATTACAACGAAACAATAAAACGTTATGACCCAAATAAACTAAAAAACGGTTTCAATACTTTACCAGACGGTGAAGAAATCTACTTCATCAGCACCCCGTCCGCAGGTCTATGGTCAACCGCAGAAAGATTAAAATAAAAATGGCTATATGTTCGTACTATAAATTGCAGGACTCAAGAGCCTGCTTTCCGATAGGCAAGCAGGCGACTGTGAAGAGAATTTAAAGTGTGAACAGTTTAAAACA
>JAITDV010000038.1 GCA_031282385.1 Planctomycetaceae bacterium
AATTGCTTATTTTTTTAATATTTAACAAAAAAATTGTCCCGTAAAATTACTATGAATAATTATCCTAACGATAACGTACCTCTGTACTACGACAGCGAAATTGAGCAGATGTATGTAACCAAAAAAGTTATTGAAATCCTTGCCCAAGAATTGAAAGATTTCGGCGTAACAGCAGACACAATAACACTAAACAGCACAATTCAATCCCTAATCGGAAACAATACAATCACACAACAATCTGAAAAAGAAGAAAAAGTATTCGACATATATGATTTATGTGAAATTATCTTTAAAATTGAAAAAGAATTCGGTATTAATCTCAATGAATCTGATATTCACGAAGACATGGAAGAAAAAACCGTCCGCGATTGGGTTCTTATGATTTTGCCCAAACGTACATGGACAAAACTCACATTGAAAGCAATCCGAAAAATTCCCAAAAAAATAAAATATGTTGTGTCTGCTTTGGGAAGTTGGATTCTCTACGGCGGAGTTGAAGGATTCGCACCAGAGAATTTCAAGGAATCAAAAAAAGACGCATTTGTTCCAGATGAAATCGTACAAGAATGTGTTGAAAAAATTCATAGTGGACCTTGTTCTCATTGCGGCAGAACTGGCGCGGTTGATGTTCAGTATTCTTATCGTGTTATGTCGTTTTTTATTATTACATTACGCTCGACCAATCCGATTATAGCTTGCCGTTCATGCGGTCTCAAGACGAAATTTGGCGGTCTGTTCACAACTTTTTTTCTTGGTTGGTGGGGAATTCCGTTTGGTCTTATTTTGACTCCAATTTACCTGATGCTAAACATTTTTGCCCTATTTTCATACCCAAATCCAAACCGCCCCTCAAAAAAACTCGAAATCTTCGTCCGTAACCTGTACCGCTCCATGCAAAATGAAGAAATCTCAATTGATGAAAAACAAATATAATAAAAAATATAATAAAAAAGTAAACAAAAAATTAGAGACGAAATTGCAAACAGGAATCTATGATAGTTTATTTATATCACTGTAAAGACGCAATGTATTGCGTCTCTACAGTAATTCACTAATATATACTGCTCGTACTATAAATTGCGCGGCATAAATGCGTAAAAGCCTGCTTTCTGATAAGTAAGCAGGCGGCGGTAAATAAAAATTAAAGTGTGAACAATTTAAAAACGCAATTGATTGAAATGACGCCAAAAAACATCCGCCTAATCCCAAATTACTAAATCACAAATTCTCTAACCTCTTTTTGATCAAACGATAAGAACAACAAAAAATGGATAAAACAAAAATTTCAGGTGTAATATTTGGCGAAGCAATTGGCGATGCAATGGGATTGGGTTCGGAATTTCTATCCAAAGAACGAGTACGCCAATATTACCCAGACGGCTTGACTTCTTATAACCAATTTGTCCGCGATAAACACCGTAGCCGTTGGCAAATAGGCGATTGGACAGATGATACCGACCAGATGTTGTGTATCGCCAACGCAATAATCAAAGACAAAGATATTGTTCCTCAAACGGTTGCGGAAGAATTACATAAATGGTTTGCAAATTATCCGATAGGCGCAGGCAACCTCACACGTCAAGTATTGTCCGCACATCAATTTTTGGATAATCCGGTAAAAGTTTCGGAAACGATTTGGAAATTATCGAATTGTCAAAGTGCGCCCAATGGCAGCATTATGCGGACTTCGGTAATCGGATTGTGGCATAAAGATATTGAGAAAAAAGCAGAGGAAGTTTGTAAATTGACTCATTGTGATCCGCGTTGTGTTGGTTCTTGTGTTATTGTTTCAGTGCTGATCAACAGGCTTGTCCACAACGAATCAATGTCCAAAAACGAAATTGTCCAATTAGGAAACCGCTACGATTCAAGAATTAAAGAATATGTCGAAATCGCAACATCACCGGATATTGCAAACTTACAACTTGGTGAATTTACAAGTATCGGCTACACGTTAAAATGTATGGCAGCTGGACTTTGGGCTTATTTTAACTGCAATAATTTTGTCGAAGGTCTAAAAGCCGTTATCAACGAAGGCGGTGATGCCGATACAAATGCAGCTGTTGCGTGTAGTATTCTTGGCGCTAAATTCGGATTCGAAAACATTCCGGAATATTATATCAACGGTCTAACACAAAAAGATTTACTCTTTCAAATTGTTGAACAACTAAACGAAATAATTAACAATTTGAAAAAATAAACGAAAAATAAAGAATAAGAACATAAGAGCGAGTTGGGCGAATTTGCTTGTTACTAATTGGAATTTGACAAATAAGGGCTGTTTACTTTATGCCGTGTTGTTATTATATTAGGGCAGATTTGGGAACACCGACAATTCATATAAACGGTTCTGCGTTCCCGCTTGTCCTAACCTCTTTCAATTTTTTACTAAAATTGGATTGTGTGTGGGTTTCGACTGAGTTGTTACAGTTACTATTTTTTAGTAATTTATAAGTGTTATGATTGATGTTGTTGAATTTGTTAGCGGCGGTTTACATTTGAATCCGTCTCTTTTGGCGGCGGATTTTGCGAATCTTGAATCTGACATTAAGTCTTTGGAACAAGCCGGCGCTACGATATTGCATTTGGATATTATGGACGGGCATTTTGTTCCGAATATCAGTTTCGGCGTGCCGGTTGTGGAATCAATCCGCAGAGTAACAGACTTAATACTTGACGTTCATTTGATGCTTGCGAAACCGGCAGATTACTTGAAAGTATTCAAACAAGCCGGAGCTGATTTATTGTCTATTCATATTGAAACGGCGCCCGACCCGCGACCTTTGTTTGACCAAATCAGAAAACTTGGTGCGTTGCCCGGTCTTGTATTGAATCCGTCTACGCCAGTTGAAAAAATTGCGCCGTTTATTGGAGATTGCAATCTCGTTTTGGCAATGGGCGTAATGCCAGGATTCGGAGGACAAAAATTTGATCCGTCAACACTTGACAAATTAAAATATATCAAAAAAATCGCGGATACAAATTTATTGATTTCAGTCGATGGCGGAGTTGGCGACAATACAATTACAGATTGTGCAGATGCAGGCGCAAATTTATTCGTTACCGGAACAGCATTGTTCAAAGGAAACATCAGACAAAGATTCAGACAATTAAATGAGTTGTTAAATAAAAGGTAACTATTTAGTTATAAAATTTCTACAATTTAATTGTTTATAAGGTCAGAGGTTAGAAAAAACGCAACAATTTAACGCAAACAACACTTATTTAAAGTGTGAACAGTTTATAAATTTTTGGAGATAATCATGCGCGATCAGGATTGGAATACTTTTTTTGAGGATGGTTGCAACTTGCATAAGACAGCAAAAGGCGCTGTCCAAAAACCAAAAATATTCACGCCGGAAATCATCCAAAATATCGCAGCAATGGCAATCGAAAAATATTTTATGGCAATTTTCACAAAACGCGGATTCTTACCGCTAAACCACACAATGACCGATCTTGTCAGCACAGCAATATCCATATCTTTACCGATCAAACCAGACCTTATGGAAACGTTGCATTACATGGATCAGCTTCAGCAAATTTGTTCTCTTGACACATTCAAAATTACTCCCCCAACCCAATCAGACATCCCTCGCTTCCTCAAAGCAACCGCAGACGTAGCAGAACTCGCCGCTAAAGAATTGCAAAAAAATTAATGTAACCATTAACTTTTCAGTTGCAAGATTCATGCAATACAATTGTTTAAGAGGAACATCGCAGAGACGCAATGCATTGCGTCTCTACTGAATATTTAGTTGTCCTCGAAAAAGTCTTTTTGTTGTTTTAATGGTATCCAACTTGTTCGCGGCGAGTTCGTTTGAGCATCTGAATGGGGACTCCTTGTCAATTAATTTTGATAATAGACCTTTTCGCTAACCTGTA
>JAITDV010000260.1 GCA_031282385.1 Planctomycetaceae bacterium
CCCCTAACCCCTCCGAAGGAGGGGAATAAGAATACGCCTCCGAAGGAGGCGAATAAGAAGAAGCATCCGAGGGAGGCGAATTATTCCCCTCCTTCGGAGGGGTCAGGGGTGGTCTCCTAAAGGTTAGCGAAAAGGTCTAGTATCAAAATTAATTGACAAGGAGTACCCATTCAGATGCTCAAACGAACTCGCCGCGAACAAGTTGGCTACCATTAAAACAACAACAAGACTTTTTCAGGGACAACTAAATACAAATTTTAAGGTACGGTTTTTAATTGATTGGTATTTTAATTGTGAATGTACTGCCTTGATTTGGCAAACTTTCGAGAGTTAATGTTCCGTTGAGACGTTCTACCGCGTGTTTGACAATCGCTAACCCTAAACCCGTACCCGCAACTCGTACGCCATTTCGTGTTTTTGCTCTGTAAAATCTCTCAAAAACTCGCGATTGTTCGTCTTCCGCTATTCCACAACCATTGTCCATACATTTAATCTCCAGCGACTCCGTACCTTCGAACGTAAACGTCAACCGCACAACTCCTCCCGAAAACGTAAACTTGATCGAGTTGTCAACGAGATTTTGTAACACTAATTCGAGCCGTTTTACATCAGTTAAAAACGGTTTGTCCATAAATTCAGACTCAATAAATAACTGAATACCTTTCTCCGCGACCTTAACAGAAAATAACGACTCAAGTTGATTTTTCTGTTCATTTACTGTTGTTTTGTCCGTCCTTCCCGATACCGCCCCACACTCTACGTCATGCAACGACAACAAATCATAAGTTAATACTTCCAAACGTTTCACATGCCGATCAAGAATCTCAATAATACTCCGAAATTCCGATACATTATCACAAACGCCATCTGCAACATTGTCCAATGTTGCACGAATCGTCGCTAACGGAGTACGTAACTCATGCGAAGTATTCGCCACAAAATCTGCTTTCATCCGGCTTGCTTCCGCTATCGCCGTAACATCATTGAACAATAACAACACTGCTATCCCGTTACCATCCGGATCGACAGTAACTCTTATTTTCTCCGTCTCAAGAGAATATTTACGCTCTCCCATTTTTATATTGATCAACTCCGACCGAATCATTCCCGAATTGTTGTCATCGCCTTGAAAATAAAAATTTAATACCGCAGAATATCGTAACAAAAATTGTATTGATACCGGTTCAATTAATTCACCTAACTCAAACATTCTCTTTGCCGATGCATTGTAATAAACAATATGATCTGCAGAATTGATCGCAAATACCGCATTGGGCAAATTCTGTAAAATAACATGCAATTGTTCACGTTGTTTTGAAATCGTTTCAAGTTGATCGACTACCGTTTTTTGCATCTGATTTATCGCATTGACCAAAAATATCAACTCGCGTGAAGAAGTAACTTGCGTAATCGGTTCAAATTTGCCTGTTGCAATACGGCTTGCAGATTCACTGATTACTCGCAACGGTTTATACCAAATCCAACTCAAAAACATTGAAAGTATCACTGCCGCAAAAAGCATCAAAATAAACCCCGTCAACACCTCGTAAAAAATATTACGCCGCTCCGCCGCCAAATCAGAAACCGGTAACGCAATACGAACAACTCCCACAATCTCACCGCCAAAATAAATCGGCGCAGCTACATATCTGTATCGAATTTGTTTTGTACGGCTCAATCGTATTGATTCAGCATATTTACCCGCTAACGCTTCGATTATTTCGGGATGCCGTTCAGTATTGTGCAGTTGCATTTTATACGCTGGATATTCCGAATCACCAAGCACACGACCATCAAACGCAACTACAGTCAAACGTAAACCGAAAATTTTTGAATAAGTGTTACAATAATCTTTAATCAATTTGTCTGCATCTTGCCATGACTTTTCAAGCTCGCCCTTTATATGAGATAGAAAATTATATTGAAAACGTAACGATAATTCAGACGCACGCCGATTCATATCCGACGTTATTCGCCAGAAACCAAATACAAGAATAAAGGCAATCAGAATAATATTGCCAAGAAATAACGCCGTAAAAAAACTATGCGATTTCATAATCGTACCAAAAGATAATTAATTTGGGAAACCTCGAAAAAACATTCGGCAAAAAATAATTATTCAATTTTGGTTTAATCGGTTTAAACTGAATTGATTGAAGTCAAAAGAAATTACATTTTCGAGGATTCCAATTACATTTTTATACAGTTGAGAGTGGTTTACTGATGTCGTCGAGGATTGCTTCGAGCGATTCTTCGGCGGCTGTTTCCGATTCGGATTCTTCATTGTTATAGGTTATATTGTCAGGAGATTCGGCAGTTGTAATTTCGGTTAAGGTGTTGAATTGTAATGGTTGCAAGTCGAGTTGCGAAGCCATTTCAGTTGCAGTCAAATCGTTGTCGCCAATAGTTTCAGTTTGCGTAATATTACCACTAATTTCGCTTGGCAAAAGGTCGTCTGCGTTGTCCGCCGAAAGAGCCGAAATAACTTCAGTTTCAGTTTCAGCTTCAGTTACAGTTTCAGTTACAGTTTCGGTTGCACTGTTCAAAGCAATTCCTGTATCTTCAATTACATTTGTAGAATTTGGATTGTTTGTATCATTAATTTCTGAGGTTGGATTTTCTGTTGCGCTATTTATTGATTTGCCCTCAAGAATCTGATTCGCACGATTATTGTCAATTATCCCAATATGCTTTGCTGTATCAATAAACTTTGAAACAACATTAAACGCTTCCCCAAACATAGAAGTCATTGATTCACGCAACACTTCATTCTCTTCAATATTACGGCATATTTGTACACTTTCTGCTTCTATTTCGCTTAAAATACCAGTAACTGAATCGAATACATTTGCGGAACTATTTGTTATCGATTTTAATTCAGCGATTTCATTTGCAAGTTCCAAAACTGATTGCGAAATCAATCCGACTTTTTGATTTAACACGTCAACTCGATCTCCCAAAGGCGAATATCGCGTCCGCAATTCATTCAACTGTTCCAACGCAACCGATAATTTTTCTGTTATTTTGTTCATTGTAATTTTTTTGTTGACAAAAAACACACAATCGGAATTTTAAACTGTTCACACTTTAAATTTCCTTTACCTTCGCCTGCTTACCCGTAGAAAAACAGGCATTTACGCTCTTGAGTCGTGCAATTCATAGCAGAACAGTATATTCTGTGTGTAATTATTGTTACATTTATTTTGTACGCTGCCGGAATAGGTTAAATATTTCTTATAATTGCAAAAATCATGTTCATTCTGCCGACTTGTCTATAACCGTATCTTACAAAATTCACCGCGTCAACCAATTTCAAATAACAATCACAACTAAAAAAAATAAACTAAAGCAAAAACCATTACAATCGTCATTTCAGGAACAATAAACTGTTCACTCTTGAATTTTCATTTACCGCCGCCTGCTTACCTATCGGAAAGCTGGCTTTTAAAGTGTGAACAGTTTAAAACCTATTTCTGACGGAATTATCAAAATTTTCAGAATTGAAACAATTTAGACAATAAATTTATTTTATCCACGCATTGACATGAATTTGCACAACCTATTTATTAGTGAAATTAGTGGAGATTCGCGGACAAAATGAAGCTTTTAGAAGATAACTATTCAGTCGCGGGATTCAATTGTTTAAGAAAAGAGTTTAGGTAATAGGAACAAAGCAGACAAAAACGCACCGTTCTAAAGTAAACAACACTTATTTATCCAATTTCCCTTAGTAGCAGGACAACGCCCGTAAAAAAAGCACCCTTATGCCATTATTCTTTCGTTAGTGAATTTAAGACAATATCAAACAAAACATAAGGGCGCGTTGGAGGGAAATTTGGTTACTAAGGGTAATTTGAAAAATAAGGGTTGGAATATTAAAGCCGTTCGGAAAAGCGATGTTGTCCAACGCGGATTTATTGGGCTTGAAAAACAGAATTGTTGACGATAAGAAACACACGACTGAATAGATAGTTGTCCCTAAAAAAGTCATTTGGTGCTATAAATTCTGGGCTTATCTGGTTGCAATTTAGAGTTATAATTTGCAATATAGTTATTGTTTTATCCGAGATTTTCCTTAAAACCTTGTAAATATTAGACCTTTTCGCCAACCTAAAAATACATCAACGCAACAAAAAATCTACAATGAAAAACCGCCTTTAACTCCTCCGAGACCACCCCTAACCCCTCCGAAGAAGGGGAATAAGAATACGCCTCAATTATTCCCCTCCTTCGGAGGGGTCAGGGGTGGTCTCCTACAGGTTAGCGAAAAGGTCTATTATCAAAATTAATTGACAAGGAGTACCCATTCAGATGCTCAAACGAACTTGCCGCGAACAAGTTGGCTACCATTAAAACAACAAAAAGACTTTTTCAGGGGCAACTAGATACTTTAGAAGTTCAAATTTAATAGAATACAAAACCAAGATGATAATTTATGATGATAATTTCTTTCGTGTTATTATCACTTAAATGAAAGCTTTGAATGAAAAGATATAAAAATTCTTACTATTTAAACCTCAATCATTAATACGCCCCAAACTATAAACAAATCAGTAGAGTTACAAAAGGGGGGGGGCGGTACAAGATGAGGATAGTTGTTATAATATTCAGCATTCGTGGTAATGCTCATTTTGTCGGAGTATTGCTCCAAACATAACTGTAATATAAAAATATTCCTACACTAAACGCACTTAATATTTCGGCGACGCGGCAACATTGAAGCAGGTTTTTGAACAAATAAGCCCGTGAAAGTAACCGAAATTTCATGTGAAAAGTTTAAAGTTTTATTTTTTATTGGCATTCGAATACTTGTTAAATTATGTCAGATACAAATATTCCTTCAGAAGGAGAACAGTTTTTTAATCCATCCGATAACGAGGGAACTAAACTGGTTCAACTCGCTATCGAAGACGAAATCAAAAATAGTTACTTGACTTACGCGATGAGCGTAATAGTCAGTCGTGCAATTCCAGACGCGCGTGACGGTCTTAAACCTTCGCAACGCCGTATTCTTGTTGCGATGAATGACCTCAATCTCTCTCCAAGTTCAAGCCGTACAAAGTGTGCCAAAATCTGCGGTGAAACAATGGGAAATTATCATCCGCACGGTGATGTTGTTATTTATCCGACTCTTGTCCGCATGGCGCAAGAATGGAATGTTCGCAAGGTATTGATTGATAAGCAAGGAAATTTTGGTTCTATTGCAGGTTTACCGCCTGCTGCAATGCGATACACTGAGGCGAGATTATCAACAGTTGCAGCGACGATGCTTGAAGATTTGAATTTGAATACTGTTGATTTTATTCCGACTTATGACGAGCAACGTACCGAGCCAACAGTGTTGCCGTCAAAATTTCCCAACTTGTTAGTAAACGGTTCTAATGGAATTGCTGTCGGAATGGCAACAAGTATTCCGCCTCATAATGTTGGTGAGATTTGTGATGCAATTATTGCTGTTCTTGATGATCCGGCGATTTCACCGATTAAATTGCTTGAAGTTTGTCCTGGACCGGATTTTCCGACTGGCGGAATTATTTGCGGGCGTAGCGGAATTCAGAAGGGTTATTTGACGGGACGCGGCAATATTGTGTTGCGGGCAAGAACGAAAATAGAAGAAATTGGTAAACGTTCCAGGATAGTTATTTCAGAAATTCCGTATCAGCAAGTTCGAGATAATGTTGAAAAGAAGATTGAGGAAGTTGCGAACGATGGCAAAATTACCGGTATTTCGGAAGTGAGAAATGAATCAGACCTCAAAGAACCGGTTAGGTTGATTATTGAGTTGAAGCGTGATGCTGATCCTGAAGTTGTGCTTAATCAGCTTTATCAATTTACGCCTTTGCAAGATTCTTATTCAATTATTCTTTTAGCATTAGTTGAGGGCAAGCCGCGAATTTTAACGTTTAAGGAATTGATTGAGGAATTTATTCGGCATCGGATTTCTGTTATTCGCCGCCGTACTCAATTTCTGCTCACGCGGGCAAAGAAACGTAAACATACAGTTGAAGGTTTGATTATCGCGCACGCAAATATTGACGAAGTTATACGCACAATCAGAACGTCAACAACACAATTTGAAGCAAAACAACGTCTGATGTTAATTGAGTGTCCGGCGCCGATGTTGCAGCGGGCGTTGGGAGATACGGGGTTTGCGAGTTTTCAGAACGAACGCGGCGTGAGTGAAAATTACACGCTTACACCAGTTCAAGCGGATGCGATTTTGCGGATGACATTAGGGCATCTGGTCAATCTTGAACAAGAAAAATTAGGCGAAGAATTTCGCGGATTATTGACGGAGATAGATGGTTATATTGAAATTCTTGCCAATGAGAATTTGATACACGATATGATCAGGGATGATTTGCACCAAATAAAATCTAAGTTCGGCGATAAACGGCGAACAGAAATTACGGGTAATGAGGCGGTTGATATTGATATTGAGGATTTGATTGAGGAAGAGACGATGGTAGTGTCGATTTCGCAAGACGGATATATCAAACGCACGCCGGTTTCAACTTACCGCGCCCAAAAACGCGGCGGTAAAGGACGTATTGGAGCGAAGGTTGCGGATGAAGACCCGATTGAGCACCTTTTTGTTGCGACAACTCATAACTATCTTTTGTTCTTTACAAACTTCGGCAAAGTATATTGGCACAAAGTTTACGGCATACCGGAATTGCCGCCGACGTCAAAGGGCAGAGCGATTGTGAATTTGTTGAATTTATCTGAAGGTGAAAAGGTTGCTGATTGTCTTGCAATTAAAGATTTCAATGAAGCTGATCATTATTTGGTTCTTGGTACAAAAAACGGCTTGGTCAAGAAGACGAAATTGTCGGCGTATGGACGTCCGTTAAAAGGCGGTTTAATTGCAATTAAACTCAAGGATGGCGACGAAGTAATTGGAGTTACTGTAGTTGGACCAGGCGACGAGTTAATTATGTCAACGGCAAGCGGTAATGCTATGCGGTTTAGACACACTGATGTTAGAGCAATGGGACGAACGGCAAGCGGAGTTAGAGGTGTTAAGTTACGTGGAGATGATGTTGCGGTTGGGTTGGTTGTTGCGGAGACGGATATGACGTTGTTGACTGCTTGCGCGAATGGTTATGGCAAGCGGACTCCAATCGGTCCCAATGGTTCCGTAGAAGCAGAACAACCGGCTATTGATGACGACGATGAAAATTTAATTGACTCAAACAACGCAGAAACAGAAATTGAAACAAAAAATATTAATGAAACAGAAACAGAGACGGCAGAAACATCTGAAAACTCCGACGAAACGGTGGAGGAATCGGTTGATTCAAATGGTGGAGATGACGATATAAATTCGAATCTTTGTTATCGGACAAAACATCGCGGCGGTCTTGGGTTGAAGGACATAAAGACAACAAAACGTAACGGAGTTGTTATTGGCACGTGTCTTGTTAAGGATGGGGACGAAGTAATGATGATAACGGCAAAAGGTCAAATTCAACGCATCGCCGTAACCGACGTCCGCGTAATGGGACGCAACACACAAGGTGTTAGACTAATGAACCTTGAAGAAGACGATACTTTAGTTGCCGTAAAACGAATCCCCAAAGACGACGAACAATAAATGTATCTTTTACTCGAATGTAGTATGATGAAAAAACAAGAACATATTAAAGGCAACTTCTAAAAACGTACCTGTCTATTGTTAAAGGTTTCTTGATTTTTTTGGCACAATGGTTGTCCTTGTCGAAAATGAAAATTTGATTATACTTTGATCCCTGTTTTTGACTTTTGGTTTCATAGTTGATGTGAATCGTTTTGCCGGCAATGAATCCTTGCAAAAACATTAGTGTCAAAAAAATACCGAACATACATTGGAATTCGTTGATTCAAAAGCGTAAAAAACAACGAAGTCAAACAAAAACGTAAGTTTGCAATGTTTAAAATTTTAACCCCTAAAATAAAAAATGCCCGCAACAATTTATTACGAAAAAGACGCAGATATTTCAAATCTTAAAGGAAAAACAATCGCAGTTCTTGGTTATGGTTCGCAAGGTCATGCACATGCCCAAAACCTTCGCGACAGCGGTCTTACAGTAATTGTCGGACAACGTAAAGGCTCCGCCAATTACGAATTGGCAATCAAAGATAAATTTGAACCGGTTACAGTTGAAGAAGCCGTCAAAAAATCTGATTTAATTGTTCTCGCGTTGCCCGATGAGCTGCAAGCTGATATTTTTGAAAAACAAATCCGTCCCAATCTTTCTGCCGGTAACATTATTGTTGCCACTCACGGATTCAACGTACACTTTGGTCAATTCAATATGCCGACAGGTGTTGTTGCAATTTTGGTTGCGCCGAAGGGACCTGGTCATCTTGTCCGCAGTGAATATGTCAAAGGCGGCGGTGTTCCGTGTCTTATTGCGCTTGGCGAAGGTGCGGGCGATAAAGAACGTCAAATCGGATTGGCTTACGCAAAAGGAATCGGCGGAACTCGCGCCGGCGTCATAGAAACAACTTTCAAAGAAGAAACAGAAACAGATTTATTCGGCGAACAAGTCGTACTTTGCGGCGGCGTATCTGCTCTTATACAAAACGCTTTTGAAGTTCTTGTTGAGGCAGGATACCAACCGGAAATGGCTTATTTTGAATGTATGCACGAAATGAAATTAATTGTTGATCTGTTCTATCAAGGCGGATTAAATTACATGAGATACAGTATTTCCAATACCGCAGAATTCGGAGATTACACTCGCGGAAAAAGAATAATCACACCCGAAACAAAACAAGAAATGAAAAAAATTCTAAACGAAATACAAACAGGAGAATTTGCACGTGAATGGTTGTTAGAAAATAAAGTAAACGCGCCAAGATTTAAACGAATGAGAGAATTACAACGCAAACACCAACTTGAAGACGTCGGACGAAAATTAAGAAAACTAATGAGCTGGATCGATTCAAAAGAATTTTAAACTAAATTTCGTTTATACCGCCTGCCATATACTGCCCGTACAATAAATTGCGTAACTCAAGAGCGTAAAAGCCTGCTTTCCGATAGGTAATCAGGTATTGGTAAAGAAAATTTAAAGTGCGAACGGTTTAATAACATCAATCAAACACAAATATAAAAACAACATTCGAGATAAACGATGCATTAAAATTAATTTTTAGAAGTTGCCCAAAATAATGAAGGTATAATTTAGACAAAAATGAATGAAATTTTAGAAAAGCGATTAAATTTTATTGAACAAATTATTGAAGATGATTTACGTGAAGGCAAGAATGGAGGACGTGTTGCGACGCGGTTTCCGCCTGAACCGAATGGTTACTTGCATATTGGACATGCGAAAAGTATTTGTCTGAATTATGGATTGGCGAAAAAGTATTGCGGCGATTTCGTGTTGCGATTTGACGATACGAATCCTGCAAAAGAAGAAACCGAATACGTTGAGTCTATTATTGAGGATGTTAAATGGCTTACGGGCGATGATTTATCGAACCGGATTCGTTATGCATCGGATTATTTTGAGCAAATGTACGCGTGGGCGGAAGAATTGATCAAGAAAGGTAAAGCATACGTTTGCAATCAAACTCCTGATGAAATGCGCGATAATCGCGGCACTCCATCAATTCCAATGAAACCAAGCGAAGGACGTGAATATACGTCTGAAAAGAATCTTGATTTATTTAGGCGAATGCGCGCGGGAGAATTCAACGAAGGTGAATATACGTTGCGTGCGAAAATTGATCTTGCGTCGCCTAATTTTAATTTGCGTGATCCTGTGATGTATCGAATTGTCAAAGCGGATCACCATCGAACCGGCAATAAGTGGTGTATTTATCCAATGTATGATTGGGCGCATGGTCTTGAGGATTCGGTGGAGCGGATAACACATTCGATTTGTACGTTGGAATTCGAGCATCATCGTCCGTTGTACGACTGGTTTCTTGACAATCTTGATAATATTTGGCGTCCGCATCAATATGAGTTTGCGCGTCTGAATTTAACTTATACAGTTATGAGTAAGCGTAAACTTTTGGAGTTGGTTAAAGGCGGATATGTGAGTGGTTGGAATGATCCGCGTATGCCGACAATTTGCGGAATTCGGCGGCGAGGTTATACGCCCGAATCGATCAGGGCATTTTGCCGTGAAATTGGAGTTGCCAAGATGAACAGTATTATTGATGTCGTTAAACTTGAAAATGCGATTCGAGAAAATCTTAATAAGGTTGCGTTGCGGCGAATGGGAGTTTTGCGTCCTGTTAAGTTGTTGATAGAAAATTATCCTGATGGTCAAATGGAGCAAATTGAGGCGGTCAATAATCCCGAAAATGAATCGGAGGGTACACGGTTGGTTCCGTTTTCAAAAACGTTGTATATTGAGCGTGATGATTTTATGGAGGAACCGCCGAAGAAGTACTTTAGATTATCGATTGGTCGTGAAGTACGTTTGAGGTATGCTTATTACGTAACTTGTACAGGTATTGACAAAGACGCAGACGGCAACATCACACAAGTACGTTGTATTTACGACCCAACAACACGCGGCGGAACTTCTGCCGACGGAAGAAAAGTTCAAGGAACAATTCATTGGGTTGAGGTGAATAGTGCGCTGAGTGCGGAGGTCAGGTTGTATGACAGATTGTTTACAAAGGAAAATCCAGACGATCCGCAAGACCCGACGGATTACAAAGTTTATTTGAATCCTGATGCGTTTGAAGTAATTCATGACGCCAAACTTGAACCAAGCCTTAACACCGCAACTCACGAACAACGATTCCAATTTGAACGGCTAGGTTATTTTTGCAAAGACAACATCAATGCTGCAAATGGAAAACCAGTCTTCAACCGCACTGTATCTTTGCGTGATACTTGGGCAAAAATTGAAAAGAAAAATTGACCTGAAAAAATTTTGTATCATTTCACTCAATACGATATGGAGAGAAATGATACTTTACAGAAAAACAATTATTAGACCTTATTTCTAACTTAAAAATACATCAACGCAACAAAAAACCTACCACGAAAAACCGCCTTTAACTCCTCCGAGACCACCCCTAGCCCCTCCGAAGGAGGGGAATAAGAAGATGCCTCCGAGAGAGGCGAATAATTCCTCTCCTTCGGAGGGGGCAGGGGTGGTT
>JAITDV010000286.1 GCA_031282385.1 Planctomycetaceae bacterium
CAAGAACGTCTTGAACTTGATGTTCGTGAAGAATCTCCGCTTATTGGATTAGTTGGTCGTCTTGCGTATCAGAAAGGGATTGATCTTATTGCTGATGTGATTCCGTTGTGGGTTGAGAAGCACAATGTACAATTTTGTATGCTTGGTATGGGTGATCCGATGTTGGAATCGAGGTTAGTTTCGCTTGCGGAGAGGTATCCGAAAAATGTTGCGGCGAGAATTGAGTTTTCGGATGAGTGGTCGCATTTGATTGAAGCCGGTGCGGATATTTTTTTGATGCCGAGCCGATATGAACCGTGCGGTTTGAATCAGATGTACAGTCAGATTTACGGGACAATTCCAGTTGTACGTTATACCGGCGGTCTTGCGGACACTGTTGTTGACGCGAATGATGAAACATTGGACAACGGCACTGCAACAGGTTTTGCCCTGATTGAAGACAACCTGAACGATCTCAACACAACCATCTGGAGAACGCTAAATACCTACTGGAACAAAAAAGATGTATGGCAAAAAATAATTCGCAACGCAATGAGACAAGATTGGTCTTGGCGGCGCAGCGCAGAACAATATGTTATGTTCTACGAAAAAATCCGCCAATAAACGGTAAAGTTTAATTATTTGTATTATTTGTAATTGCGGAGTTTATCGAACACAATTTAATTTTCG
Organism: Planctomycetaceae bacterium; assembly: GCA_031282385.1. Taxonomy (GTDB): domain Bacteria; phylum Planctomycetota; class Planctomycetia; order Pirellulales; family Thermoguttaceae; genus WRKP01. Next base: position 670 of record JAITDV010000286.1, read on the forward strand.
GTAACACAACAACATTAAATTTTAATGTAAGCGGTGATGTGTTATTGAAAATTCGAGGCGAACAGTTTAGTAAAATTTTAATTTTTGTATTTTATTGATATGATTTTAATTCCTCTTTTGTTGACGTTGTTTTTTTTTATTGTGATTTTGGTGATTGCCGGTTGGGGTTTAAGGCAGACGTCGGATGTGCATGATTTTTTCCTTGGGGGTCGGACGCTTGGGGCGTGGTTTCTGGCGTTTTCTTATGGGACGGCGTATTTCAGTGCGGTAATTTTTGTTGGTTTTGCGGGCAAATTCGGTTGGCAATTCGGGTTGGATGCGCTTTGGGTCGGTGTTGGCAATGCTGTTGTTGGTTCGGGTTTGGCGTGGCTTGTTTTGGGCAAAAGGACACGAAGAATGACGCACAATCTTAACGTTCAAACAATGCCTGAATTTTTTTCGGCGCGTTATGAAACTAATGGTATGAAAATTATGGCGGCGTTGATAATTTTTATTTTTCTTGCGCCGTATTCTGCGTCGGTGTTTACGGGGTTGAGTTATTTGTTTGAGATTGTTTTTGGGCGTAGGGTTAGTTTCAATGTTGTCTTGACGGTGATTTCTGTGATTTCGTTTGTTTATGTTTCGTGCGGCGGTTACAAGGCGATTGCGCGAATTGATTTTATTCAAGGTTTAATTATGCTTGGAGGTTCGTTGTTGATGATTTATGTTGTGGCAAGAGATTACGGCGGAATTTCGGCGGCGGCAACAGAACTTTCAGCCAAACTTACCGAGCGAATCTCAAGCGGCGAAATAAAATCTCCGGCGTGGTTTGTTTTACCGTCTGTGGTTTTTATGACGTCGCTTGGGGTGTGGGGGTTGCCGCAAATGGTACATAAATATTATGCGATTAGGGACGAAAACGAAATTAAACGCGGCGCGTTGATTACAACTGTTTTTGCTTTGGTGATTGGTTGTGCTGCTTATTTTACTGGAGCAATGACTCATTTGATGAACGCGGACAAGATTCCGCGGACTTCTGTTGGGGTTATCAATTTTGATCAATTGGTTCCTGATTTAGTTGCGTCTCATTTGCCGTATGTGTTATTGGCGGTGATTTTATTGCTTGTTTTATCGGCGTCTCTTTCGACGTTGAGTTCGTTGGTTCTTGTGTCGTCGTCGTCGATTACAATAGACTTATACAAAGGCTACCTCAACCCCAACGCTTCGAGAAGCAATGAATTATTATTGATGCGATTACTTTGTGGTGTGTTTATATTGATTTCGTATTTGATAGCGTTGTTTAAGCCGGCGTGGATTGTGTCGTTGATGTCGATTTCGTGGGGGGCGGTAGCGGGGTCGTTTTTAGCTCCATATCTTTATGGGCTGTTTTGGAAGAGGGCAACGAAATTAGGAGCTTATGCGGGAATGGTGAGTGGTTTATTGGTTTCAAACGGGCTTTATTGGTATTGGTTTTTTATGGAGAGTCCTACAGATGCGGGGGCAAGGGCACCGCTTGCGGCGTCGATTGCAATGATTATTCCGTTGTTTGTAGTTCCTGTAGTAAGTCTCATAACATTACCGCCGAAGCCGGAAACTATAGAAAGAGCGTTTAAGTAAATTGCGTATGCGGGACATCTAATAGTTTGATTTTAAATTTACAACAGAGAACACAAAGGACACAGGAAAATCATTTTAAATATAAATGAAAAATATAACATAAGTAAAAAATAACACGTTAAATCCAGCATGCTCAATATAAAAATATTACTGGAATTAGAATAGTGAGGCGTTAGTTTACAAGCAGGGATTTGAATATGAGTACAAAGGTGATTGAAATTGATATTCCGTCAATGTTACCGAGTGGGTGGTTTTCGGTTTTCCCAGAGCGGGTTATTGATGAGCTTGTCAAGGATACGGTTGTTGCTGCGTCTGATATTT
>JAITDV010000292.1 GCA_031282385.1 Planctomycetaceae bacterium
GTATTGACGGCGATTACGGTTGTGGTTCTTGTTCGTGTAGTTGGTATAGTTCTTGTGATAGCAATGTTGACGCTTCCGGCGGCAACGGCTTGTAGATTTGTGTGTAGTATTAGTAAGGCGTGTATTCTGGCGGTAATTTTTGGAGTCATTAGTAACTGGATTGGACTTTTTGCAAGTGTATGTTTCAATGTTTCGCCGGGTCCTACAATTGTGCTTGTTGCATCCTTATTCTATTTTACCGCGCTGCTCATAACAAAAAATCAATAATCCCAAATAGAAAACTATGGGGGATTTCTATGCTGTTCGTACTATAAATTTCATGACTCAAGAGCATAAGCCTGCTTTCCGATAGGTAAGCATGCGGCAGTGAAGGGAATTTAAAGTGTGAAGTAACTATTCAGCCGTATGTCTATTATCAAAATTAATTGACAAGGAGTTCCCATTCAGATGCTCAAACGAACTCGCCGCGAACAAGTTGGCTACCATTAAAACAACAAAAAGACTTTTTCAGGGACAACTAAATAAGGGTTGTTTACTTTAGAGAACTGTGTTTTTGTCCGCTTCATTCCTATCCCTCAACCCCTTTTCCTAAACAATTGAATCCCGCGACTGAATAGTTATGCAAAAAATTACAGAGATTATTGAAACCGGACTGAAAAATCTCTTGTTTTTACGGTTTATTAATTTTTGTAAAAATAATATTTGATGTGCTGATTATGGCAAAATGCGAAAGTCTTCAATGTTTTAAATCCTTTAATTTACAGTGTGAAATGTTATTTTGTAAAAGTTCGGTTCTAAGATAAATTGGTATTTTTTATTCTTATTTTTTTAATTTGCCGGTTCGGATTTTGTCAGACCTTGTTGATGAATTATGTTATCTGTGGTAGAAAGACAATAATCGTTTATTAACGGTTTTTGTTTGGCGAGTTGTAAAACTCCCATTAACTTGAACAATACCCCTAACTTTTAGGAGATAAAATGAGTAAAAAAAGCAACGTTTCCTTAAACCGTCGTCAATTTCTACAGCATACGGTAACATTGGCGGCAACCGCAACTGTACCGCTTTATATTAGCGGTAAAGTACTCGGTAAAGACGGCGCGGTTCCGCCGAGTGAATTAATTTTGCTTGGCGGACTTGGAATCAATTCCAGAGGCGGACACGATTTGTCTGTATTTATGAACAATCCCGACGTGCGTTTCATTTCAATTTGCGATGTCCGCAAAGACCGCCGTGAAGCAGTCAAAAGACAAGCTGACAAAAAATACCGCAATAACGATTGCACAATGTTTCGCGACATGTTTGAGTTCTATGAAGCCAATCCATCAATGAACGCAGTGTTAATTGCAACCGGCGACCGTTGGCACACAATGGCAACAATCGTCGCAGCGAAAGCCGGCAAAGATGTTTATTGCGAAAAACCGCTTTCTTTGACAATTCAAGAAAGCCGTGCAGTTGAAAAAGCCGTCAATCGATATGGTCGGATTTTTCAAGCTGGAACACAACGCCGAAATATCGGTAACTTCCAACTTGCGGCAAAATTAGTGCATGACGGCAAACTCGGTAAACTCACCGAAGTCCATGCCAATACATTGAACCCATACGTAACTCACGATTGGTTACCCGCACAACCCGAACCTCATAGAGATGACGTTGATTGGGAACTCTGGCTCGGTCCGTGTCCTTGGCGACCTTACAACAGAAGATACATTACCGGCGGTTGGAGAGACCATTATGATTTCCATGGCGGCGGAATACTCGAATGGGGAACGCATACCGTCGATCTCTGTCAATGGGCAAATCAATCCGATGAAACCGTACCTATTGAATATTGGGCAACATACAACAAAAACGGCGACAAAACTTCACGTGTTGAAGCAATATATGCAAACGGAGTAAAATTAGTTTGCAGACAAGACGGTTGGATTGGACTCGGAACTTGTTCTGCAAGATATGTTGGAGAAGAAGGTTGGGTTGAAACTGGAGATTCTGGTCGAATGGAAGTTTCATCTGATTCGTTACGTAAGGAGTTGAAATATTTCGGTATGCCGGGTACTTCGCCGGACAATCATATTCGAGAATTTTTAGATTGCGTTAAATCGCGTAAAAAACCGGCTTCAAATGCAGATGTCGCCGCAAATGCCCATATTGCTTCTCATTGCGCAAAAATCGTCTGGGATTTAAATCCTGCAAAATTATCAGATACATCTAAGTTTTTCTCGTTGAAATTTGATCCGGTAAAGGAAGAATTTGTAGGTGATAATGAAGAAACTAGAGCCGCTAACAGATTGAGAACCCGCGCAATGCGAGATCCTTGGAGATGTTAGTTTAATTGTATAATTTGTCAATAGTTATAGACAAATTAATTGTCGCGGAACTTTTGACGTCAAAATCAAATCGTTAAAATTTAACCTTAAAATTCAAATTAAATTAACTGTACATTGAACATAAAATCTGAAGCCGGACAATAGTATAAAAACTGTAATTTAAATCATAATTTAATTTACAGTTAATTTGCAATTTTCCCGCAAGATAAAATCAGATTTATAACCGTTTAACGTACAAATACAAACATTTAACTAAAATGAAACAAATATTTAACTTAATTCTCGTATTGTTATTTCCGGTTTGTGCGGCGTTTGCGCAAGACCCGGATTGGTACAAACTTTCAGATGATGCGTTGAATTCAAAAGGAGCGGAAATTATCCGAAAACTCCTCAATTCCACCAATGAAGCCGAAATGCTTGTAATCGTTAAACCGTCAACAAATGATGATTTACGGTTACGGATTAAAATCTATGCGTATAAACGACTTGCGATTTATGGAACTAAAGCTGCCGTACCGGTTTTGGTAGAAAAACTTGAAATTCCGAAGGAAGGTTTTTATGCACGTTATGCGTTGGAATCTATTCCGGGTAAAGAAGTTGACGCGGCGCTTTGTGAGATTACAGGTAGTGTGAAAAAGCCTGAAGTGCTTGCTGGAATTTTGACAACGCTCGGTGTTCGGACAAATCCAGAATCCGCCGTAACCGCAAAATCGTTTTTGACTCACGCTGACCCCAACGTAAAACAATCGGCGGCTTACGCTTATGCAAGTACAGCTGGAATTGCCGCTGTTGATTTTTTCACACAAAAGCAACTTGATTCTTTATTTGCGGATTCAGCTTTTTTGCTTGCGGAAATATTGGCGAGCAAAGGTGATATGGCTAATGCGTTAAAGATTTATGATACTTTGTCGGTTGCAGGCATCAAGCCTTATCAAAAAGAAGCGGCTTTGGCTCAAAGTATTCTTGCGCGAGGTGAGAAAGGTATTGATTTACTTGTTGCGCAATTGAGTTCGGAGTTGCCGGCGAATTTTGATGTAGGTTTGAAAGTTGCACGTGAATTGCCCGCGGGCGTAGCAGTTACGAAGTCGATGCTTGCCGTACTTGACAAACAAACAGACTCGATTCGGAAGGCGAAATTGATTCGTTCAATTGGAGACCGCAAAGATAACGAGTCAAAGAAAATTTCGGTGCCGGTACTTTCCGAGTTTGTGAAATCTGGAGACGAAACGGTTCGTATTGCTGCGATTGAGTCATTTAAGAATATTGGTGATTCGTCGGTTTTACCGATTTTAATTGACGCGGCGAAACAAAAGGAGTCTGCTAAAGTGGCGCAAGTTGCGTTGTGGACGTTACAAAATATGCCGGGTAAAGATGACGTTAATACGGCAATTGGAGAACTTCTTGTCAAGGGCGACAAGGCGGCGCGGATTATTGCGATTAATCTTATCAAGGAACGTCGGATAACTTCGGCGTATCCGATTTTGAACAAGAGTTTGATTGATCCTGATGCGGGTATTGTTGCGGCGGCGACGGATGCGATTGGTCAAACGGCTGGACTTGATGATTTACCGTTGATTTTGGATTTGTTCATCAAAGCGCAAAAGCAAGAAGATTCGGATAAATATCTTGTTGCGCTTAAATCGGCTTGTACAAGGTTACCGCAAAATGCAGCTGCGGCTAAAGTTTTCGATGTATTTGAGAAATCGCCGGTTCCAGTGAAAGTAAAATTACTTGAGGTTTTCAATGTGATAGGCGGTAAGAAATCGGTTGAAATTGTTGAACGTTGTGCGTGGGAAGATGCCGTAGAGGTGCAGAACAAGGCGACGGAAATTTTGGGTAAATGGGTTTCTCAAAATGATATTGAATTGATTGCGGCTGTGTGTTTGAAGTTAGCGAAGGATTCAAAGTACAAAAATCGTGGTTTGCGGGGTTATATCAGGTTGGCAAGACAATTTTCAATGAAGGAAGAAGACAGGTTGAAATTTTGTCAGAACGTTTATGATCTTGCTTCGAGGGACGAAGAGAGACTTTTGATTTTTGATGTTTATGTGAGATATCCGAGTCCGAAAATGCTTGATGCTGCGGCTAAATATTTTGACTCTGACAGTGAGAAAGTGCGGGAAAAGGCAGCGGAGACTATAGTAGCTATTGCTGAAAAGTTGCCAGCCAAGTCCCATAAAGCTGCTAGCGTAATAAAAAGAATCATTGACGAAAGCAAAAATGAAACCTTGAAAGAAAAAGCAAAACGCATTTTTGAAAAACAATAATATTTCAGTGAAATTAGTGTTTTGAGTTAATTGATAGTAACTATTCAGTTGCGGACTTCAATTGTTTAGAAAAAAGGTGTTAGGGAATAGGAACGAAGCAGAATATACTGCTTGTACTATAAATTGCTTGACTCAAGAGCGTAAAAGCCTGCTTTCCGAAAGGTAAGCAGGCAGTGGTAAATGAAAATTGAAGTGTGAACAGTTTAAAACGCAGCGTTCTAAAATAAACAACCCTTATTTGTCCAATTTCCCTTAGTAGCGGACAACGCCCCAAAATGCGACCTTATGCCCTTTATTCTTTCGATGTGAATTTAACAATATCGAAAAACATAAGGGTATAAGAGCGTGTTGGGAGAATTTGGGGCTACTAATGGTGAGGTGATTTGACAAATGAGGGTTGGAACATTAGACCTTTTCTCTAACCTAAAAATACATTTCTCTAACCTAAAAATACATCAACGCAACAAAAAACCTGCAACGAAAAACCGCCTTTAACTCCTCCGAGACCACCCCTAACCCCTCCGAAGGAAGGGAATAAGAAGACGCCTCCGAGGTAGGCGAATAATTCACCTTCTTCGGAGGGGTCAGGGGTGGTCTCCTACAGGTTAGCGAAAAGGTCTATTAGAGCCGTTCAGAAAATTATATTGTTCTGTGCGGATGTAAAGTATGAACAGTTTATAGTTCCCTTAATAATTAAATTACAAATAAGATTAAATGAAAATTACAAAATCTACACGTATTGGCTGGATTGGTACCGGCATAATGGGGCGCAATATGGCAATGCACATTTTGCGTGATGGTTATTCTCTTTTTGTTTATAACCGTACACATTCTAAAGCGGTGGAATTGACTTCCAAAGGTGCGGTATGGTGTGAGTCTCCGGCGGAGGTTGCGGCGATGTCGGATGTGATTTTTACGATGGTTGGTTATCCGAGTGATGTTAAGGAAACGATACTTGGCGAAAACGGTGTTCTTGTTGCGATTCGCTCGAATGGGATACTTGTTGACATGACAACAAGTTCTCCGACACTTGCAAAAGATATTGCGTTGATTGCGGGGCGTCGTGGAATTTCTGCGATAGATGCACCTGTGTCAGGCGGCGATATTGGCGCGCAAGAGGCTACGTTGTCAATTATGATCGGCGGAGATAAAAAAGTTGTGGATGCTCTTTCGCCGCTCTGGAAATTAATGGGCAAAACGATTGTTTATCAAGGCGAAGCCGGTTCAGGTCAATACGCAAAAACTGTTAATCAAATTCTGATTGCCGGCAATATGATTGGGCTTTGTGAAGCGTTATTATTTGCGTATCAGAGCGGTCTGGATTTGGAACGTGTTTTCCAATCCGTTTCAACTGGTGCGGCGGGAAGTTGGTCTTTGACAAATATCGCGCCAAGAATAATGCGAGGCGATTTTGAACCCGGTTTTTTTGTTGAGCATTTTGTCAAAGATATTGAAATTGCGTTGGAAGAGTCGCGGCGAATGAATTTGTCGTTACCGGGGTTGGCGTTAGTTGAACAATTTTATATTGCTGCCAAAGCCAAAGGATACGGAAAAAATGGTACACAAGTTTTGTTGCGAGTGCTTGCCGAGTTGAATAATTTTGATTTGGGAAAAAAAGGTAAGCGGTAGATTTATTGTAATGATTCAAGTAACGATTTAGTTGCGTGTATAACTATTCTTTTTTCTGTCCCTTTAGGGACGAAATGCCGGTGAAATTTGGCATTGATTATTGGCTTTACCGACATTGCGTCTCTACGGGATGTGGTTGATTTGGTGAATTATTTTCTACCAACATACCGTCCCTAACGGGACGGGAAAATTCAATATCACAACTAAATAGTTACAATTCTGTTTAAAAAATTTTTAACCCTTTAACTCTCTTTTTAAAATGAAAGGAATTCAAATGAGAACTTTAACGTTGACGATTATTTTTTCGTTGGTCGCCGTTTTTACACAAACAGCGGAAACTGTTTCGCAGGACAACTTGCAGGAAAACGCGAAAACGAATGTTGTTACCGGATTTGAAATAGAATCGTGGGCTTATGACCGCGGCAATTTTTCCGTGTCGCTCAATCAATATCGCGCCGGAGGACCGCCGCCGATCCATTACGGAGGGAAGACGCCCGCTTTCGTGGAATACGACATTCCGTTTCCCGCCGCCGGAAAATATCGGTTTTCCATGTTCGCGGCGGTTTATGAAAAACGCCCGCTTGCCGTTTTTCTTGACAACAAAGAAGTCGGGGAAATTTGTCATGAAAAAACAACGAAATCGTGGAATACCATAGACGCGCAATGGTTCGCGCCGGTGGAATTGGACATTGCCGAAAAAGGAGTTCACACGGTAAAATTGCTCGCCAATCCTTATCCGCCGCATCTGGT
>JAITDV010000311.1 GCA_031282385.1 Planctomycetaceae bacterium
GGGTTAGGGGTGGTCTCGGAGGAGTTAAAGTCGGTTTTTCGTTGTAGGTTTTTTGTTGCGTTGATGTATTTTTAGGTTAGAGAAAAGGTCTAATAAATTGCGGGACTCAAGAGCGTAAAAGCCTGATTTCCGATAGGTAATCAGGCGGCAAAGGAAACTTAAAGTGCGAACAGTTTAAATTCCGCCAATTCTGTTTTTTTGTATATTTTGCTTGTAGAAATAAATTGAAGTCTTAATTTTATCGGCGGAATTTGGAGTCGCAAGGGGGATTTTTGGATGGGAAAATTAGTGTACACTGCTCGTACTATACTGTTCGTACTATGAATTGTGCGGCTCAAGAGCGTAAAAGCCGGCTTTCCGATAGGTAAGCAGGCGAAGGTAAAGGAAAGTTAACGTGTGAACAGTTCAAAATATTTTGAAAGAATTGTTGGGATTGAACAGATTTATAATTTTTGTAAAATAACCGAGGTTATGTAGGTTTTCTGATTTGGCAATTTGTGTAATGTTGCCGAAATTTTAAATAAACAGTCCACACTTTGACTTTTCTTTACTGTCGCCTGATTACATGTGGAAATCGGGCAGGCTTTTACGCTCTTGATTCACGCAATTTAACAGTACGATCAGTTTAATACGAACAAGTTAAAACTAACAAAAAATCATAAATGACTGACAAAGATAATTCAAAAGAGACTTTGGTGCTGTCGTCAATCAATGTAGCAGACATAATTTGATGAATTCAATAAAAAATTTCAACATGATGCGTTTTTTAAAAATAAGTTGGCAATTATAGAAATGGCAAAATCATTTTGCGGTTTGCTCTTAAACCGGAGATATTGGCTTTGTTGGATTTGGATCGATTGGAAGTAGTTTCTGGTTCATTTGTTGATGAGATTTTTGCTCGTTCTTTTGCGGATATTTTGTATCGTATTCCGTTTAAAAACAGAGAAGAATCAGCAATGATTTTTGTTCTTATTGAGCTTAAAACCAACAGTTATAAATTCACGGTTAAGCAATGTATAAAATATGTGTTTGGAGTTTGGGAAAATGCGTTGACCAACGTAACACAAGATGCCAATGCCGACGGAGTAACAAAAGCCAAAAAACAAAAACTCCGCACATTTAAGTTTCCAATGGTTTTGCCTATAGTGTTGCATAGCGGTGAAAAGCCTTTTACCGCGTCTTTACAATTAGTTGATTTAGTAGAAACGATTGAAGGATTGGAGGCGTATGTACCGAATATGAGAATAATGCTTATTGATCTTGCTGATCCGCAACAGGAGTCAAAACCGGAGGATTTTAATCTTGCAATACTTTTTATGACGTTGCGTGCGGTACATAGTAAGGACGTAGTTGATAAACTCATGGAGATATATCAGACATTGAAACCGACGATGCACCTAGAATCGTCGCGACAAGAATGGTATGATGCTCTATGTTATGCTGCAACTAGTTCACCGTATCTGTCTCGTGCAGATTTTACAAATATTAAAGAAAAAACCAAATTAGAATTTGAAGGAGTTGATAATATGTCCCCAACACTTTTATAACAATTGTGCGAAGAATTAGTAAATAATTACAAAAAAGGACGCGAATAAGGAATTAATAATGTGGAGACAGTTAATAAGCCTAAATGGATAGCGGAGAATGTGATTTTGAATATTTTGACAGTGTTGAAGGTTAGGTTTGGTTCGGTGCCGATACAACTTCAGAATCAACTTTCCACGATTGCGGATGTAGAACGTCTTAACGCTCTTATCGTACATGCTGTAACTTGCCAATCTTTCGACGGTTTTAACAAATTGATTGGCGGAGAGAATGTTTTGTGATGTTTTATGTTTTATGTTTTATGTTTTTATTTTTTACAACGCAACTTTTGAAAAGACACTAAAAAAGATGAAAGAGAATTTAAATTTCCCCAAGCTTCAATCTTGAAATTCCGAATTGTTAATTAATAGGGGGGGTTTTGTTTTATTATTTTTTGGTTATATTTTTTGTTGTTTATTTTGTTTCTGTCTTTTGTCTGTTTTTTAGCTGGTACAGCACTATTATTGTAACAATAATTATTGTAATGATATGACACATGAACTGATTTTGACGTCTGTTGCTCAAGGATTGGAATCGGAGAGCGGCGGTTTTTGCGTTGTGGCGGCTGACCGCCAGTTTCCTGAATCATTGATTGAAAATTTATTTCAAATAAGCGATTACAGATACCACATTCAATCCGATTCAGACGACACAAATCAAAATTCCGTTATCTACTCACACTCAATAATTAAACTCGCTTCTACATCCGCACAATCATCTGCCTCATTTCCTATTCTGCCTCCGTTAAACAAAAAACAGAACAGCAATACCTCGTCTATTTCTGTTTGGCATGTTTTATCGCGAATTGCACCATCTGGTAAAGATTATCGCGATAAACTTAATCGATTAGCTCATCATATTATTTTGACTGAAGATGAATTTGTTGTTGAAGGACCTGCGTGGTTACTTGCATTGGCTGGATTTCATTTTACGCAATGGTACACGCCTCCGATAAATTTTCCGTTTGGGCGTCCTATTCCAACAATTTCATTTTACGGAATTCCGCCGCAAACTTGTCGCCAGAAAATTGCACGAGAGCGTTTAAGTCTTGACCCGCGCAAGATGTCGCTTTACCCGTACAAATCAATTAGCACCGAAACTATACGTAAGTCAATTCAAGCAAACGAAGAGCAAATTGCGTCTGCCGATTTTCCTACTTCACCTTGTCCGACTTGGCAAGAGACTGCGGGGGACGCGGGTTGGGGCGGTATTCTAGCGGAATCTGCACGTAACAAAAAAGAAGCCGTTATTATATATCCGCAAGGAATGAATTTGTTGCCGTTATTTGTTGAAGCTCTTGCGATTGTTCCTGCTCAATTTATTTGGAATACTACTTTTACCACTTACTATGTTGATCCTGATAATAACAACATTGATGCAAACAAACCGGAAACAAATAAAAATTTTCGCCGGCAACAAAAAAATTATCTTAATGCACAAATGATGAATGTCCCGTATTTATGGAAAGGAGTTGTTGCGGGGTCGCCGGAAGCGGAGAAGTTTGATGGACGCGGTGATATTTTGGTGATTGATTTGACGCGAAAACCGGTTGAGGTACCGGAAGGAATTTTTGTCAAATTTGCTATTACCGGCGACGAAAACGATTTGCCGATTGAAACTCAGTATCCCCAAAATCAAAATGCAAACAACCCGAATAACGAAACGGCAATTAACGATCCAATAACGCCGCAAGATATTTACGCCGAAACAGCAACTGTAGACGTTTTGCCGACCGACATAAATCAGAATTTTGATCCAGCGATAAACTATGCCGATACGAAAACAATAGGGCAACACGATCTAGCTAACTTAAAATTTGAACCCAATACAGAACCGGCTACTTTGTCTGCACAACCAACATCAGAATCCGCAACTCACTCCGGACAAACACATCTGCCGCCGCCAATACCAAATATTATCACCACGAATAATTCAACAAAAACACAAAATAAAATTACACTATTGCAACAAAATACAACTAAAATTCTGAATCAATTAGTGCGCATTTTATCGAAAAATCAGTTTTATTTGATTTATGCTATTGTGTTGATGATTATTGTTAGTTTATTGTTTCTTGTGTTAGATCAGATTATGGGATTTGGCGCAATGCAATCTTTGTTCGGACAAAAAAAACATGTAATTGATGATGATATAAAGCATGTTGTAACTACACCTACCGACGCCGCCGAAATAAAAAAAACAAACGTACAAGACGAACCAAAAACTGTAGAACAAATTAGAGCAGAACAACAAAAGAAACTTGAGGAGACTCTGATCGCAATAAACAAAAAACGCAAGACAGATGCGATTGAATTGGACAGATATATTCGTGAGTTTAATTTTCCGCCTTTTTTGCCGTTTAAGTTGCCGACAATAAAAGAAGGCACAATTACCGTTCCCAAAAATTATTCAATCTTTACCGGACTTGCAGGTTTGCATCGTTATGGTTCGGCATTGAAGTTGGAGTGGGTATCGTTGTGGGATTTTGATGAAAAGAAAATTGAGACAAGACGTTTGAAATTCAACATCGGTGATCCGCAAGATCAGGACAACGAATCCGATCTGGAACAAGAAAACAACAACGAAAACAAAGATGAAAAAGATAATCCGCCATCAGATGAATCAGATAAATTAAGCCGTTACAAAACAGTTAATTTTTATAATAAATCTGGTTTCTCAAATAACGGAAAAAAACAGTTGCGTTATAGAGCGGTTAATTTGAATGATGTTGACAATCCGGTTGCGGTAAATGATGAGATTTTGTTTCCTGATACGAATCGGTTTGAGTGGGAAGTTGTCGCTGTAATTCAGAACAAAAAAGCCAAAAATAACAACAACGGAAAAAACAATGACGACAAAGACAACAACACTGATGAGAATGAAAATAAAATCACCGAAGTTAAATTATTCCATATTAAATTGAAAGAGAATGGATTGCATATCAAGTGGGAACGTAGTGGTCTTGTGCAGGCGCATTTTTATGACACGCTTCGTGTTGCGCTTGGTTTTTTGCGTTTTACGGTTGAGCGTTTTGCGGACAATGATGGCGATGTTAAAACAGAGGTGAACGCAGACGAACACGTGATTCTTTTGGATGAGAATATTAGTAACGTTAATTCAAAATTACATCCGGATCAATTTGAATATTTTGTCCAGCTTTTTGAACCTCAACTTGTTTCTCCAATTTCGCCGTCTATAGTTTTTTCGGAAACGACAACAAAATTTTCTGTTCCGACGCCGCTTGCGGTTATGCCTTGGGAATCATTGTTCGATAGTTCACAGTTTATGTACAAACTTGATTTGGATGTCAAAGTACAACCCAAAGTTATTACGGATATTTTGACTGACGTTAAAAAAACAGGACAATCGCAACCGGTTGAAATTGAATTTACGACAAAAAAAATTGAAGCGAAACGTAAGAAACCGGATAGAGCGGTAATTTCGGCGGAAGAATATTTTCCGTTGGCTGTGAAATTTGTTGCGGAGGCGGATACGGCAAATGTTATTTGGACGGATTCTTTGAGTGCGGAATTGGAAATTTTGAAAAAGAAATTGGAGGAGACTAAACTTGAATCGAAACGTGTTGAGGTTGAGTTGAACAAAATCCAACAACAATTCTGGAATTTGGGAAATGCTGTAGACAAAGCTGAAGAACGAAAAAAATTAGAAAACAGAAAAGGTGACTTGGAAAACAATAAACGCGAATTATCAAACTATGACTTCGAGGTAAACAGCAGAATTAAAAATTTGCCTGACTCTCACAAGGTTGTAATGAGCAACAAGGATATACAATTCGACTATTCCGTTTATTTGACTTCAGGTGAAAATAAACGCGAATTATTAATAATGTCAACCTCAAACAAATTAGTCAACGAAAGAATAAACAAAAAGTAACATACACGGCATACTTGAAATTTTGGTATTTGAGATATTATTTACGTTTGTCATGTTCTTGAGTTCATTACAAAAATAGAAATGGAAATTGAAATTTAAAGAGTGATGAATATATACAGCAGTTTAAAATCGTTTATGTGATTAGGTGTAATGTGCAATATTTTATAGCTGTATGAATTTTTGTTGCGAAAATGTGAAAATGGGAATAGAAAATGAAAGATCAGATTAAAGATTTGTATATTGGCGTGGATGTTGGCGGGACGAAGATTCAGGCGTCTTTGATAACTGACACGGGAACGGTGTTAGTTAGTAATCGCCGTAATACGCCGCGTAATTGTTCACCTGAAATGACGCTTGACGTGATAGAAGAATCTATACACGAACTTTTAATGCTTCAGAATCAACCTGTAGATCAATTAAGCGGCGTCGGCATTGCAGTACCTGGAGTAGTTTGTCCTGATACGGGTTACGTAGTTGTTACGCCTAATATGAATCTTTCTGGTGTTGAGCTTGGTAGTGTGATGCGAGAGCGGTTGGGTGGAGTTCGGGTGGAGGTTGGCAATGATTGTAATCTTGGCACGCTTGGCGAATGTTGGCTTGGCAGCGGCAGATTGGCGAATACGGCAGTTGGAATTTTTGTCGGAACAGGTATAGGCGCCGGAATTGTTAAAGATCATCGTTTAATTTCGGGCGCCGGTCAAGTTGCGGGTGAGATTGGTCATATTGTTTTGCAAATTCCGTGTGAAAGTTGGTACACACAATTACGCATTAAAAAAAGCGGACGAAAACTTGTAAAACAAGCTGATTTTTCAGAACGTACAATAAAAGCAAAAAAAGTTAAGCTGATAAAAAAATCGGCGAAACATCCGCTTGGATTAGTTCAATGCGGTTGTGGGAATTATGGTTGTTTTGAGTCGATAGCTAGCCGGTCAGCAATTGAACGTTATATTCGTGAAGCTATAGCATACGGCGCAAAATCGTCAATCGCGGATTACAACGGCGGCAAACTTGATATTATAAAAAGCGGCTCAATTGCAAAAGCATTAAAGAGC
>JAITDV010000315.1 GCA_031282385.1 Planctomycetaceae bacterium
CGGTTTTTCGTTGTAGTTTTTTTGTTGCGTTGATGTATTTTTAGGTTAGAGAAAAGGTCTACTGTTCGTACTATAAATTTCGGGACTCAAGAGCATAAAAACCTGCTTTCCGATAGGTAAGTAGGCAGAGGTAAACGAAATTTAAAGTGTGAACAGTTTAAATATTTGTTGAAATTACCTGCAACTTACAAAATACAAAAAAATTCACGGAAAACGCTTTTGGTATATTTTCCGTGAATTTTTTGTAGTTATTACTTTGCAAACTTTGCGGCAAATAGTTATCTTATACTGTTCGTACTATAAATTGCGTAACTCAAGAGTACAAAAAACTGCTTTCCGATATAGGTAAGCAGGCGGAAATGAATGAAATTTAAAGTGTGAACAGTTTAAGATATTTTAAGCAGGTTATCTACTTACGCCATGCGGTAAAGCGTTGAATTTTGCTGGATCAGGCGTGTCGTAAGCGGAGTCTGTTTGGAATGGATCAAAAGGACCTGGTCGTTGTATGATTGGTGCGGTTTTGATTCGCGGCGTTTGTGAAATCCAATCTTTGCCTTGAAAAATTGGGTCTTCCATACAACGCACTTCCTCCGTTCCGTAGTAAGGTCCCATTGCGTCAACCCACAAAATTACACGCAACAAATCTTCGCCTGTTACTTTGATTCCGTGATGTTCACCGCTTCGCATTCTACGCACTAATCGGCTCACGTAGGATAGTCTTTCCATTGGAGGAAATGTTGCGTATGCTTTTGGATCAAGCGTCGAATAACCCTCAACAATAATTGTATCAGCCCAACCGAATCCGCCATTTCCTGCGGGCAAATTGTATTGTCTTGCCCAAGTTGGATTGCCCATTAACGTCATGTATGGTTCTTTGAATCCGAGAAAACCCGGACGTAAAGTCGCATTGAATTTTTTATGCGCTTTGTTATCTGGGTCTTGGTGGCATTTTCCGCAATACTTATCCAATGTTGGTTGTACATAACGTTCAAAACTTACGGAAATATCTTCCCATTCGACAGGTTTTATTTTTGACGGAATTTTTTTGAGAGCTTTACCAGTTTGCGCTGTTACCGGCGTGCGAATATGAGATTCATGGCAACCAAGACAACCTCGCACTTCACCGGGCAAAACGCCCGTGAAACTTTTCATTGTTTGAATCGCAAGTTGATTTTCGTCCAACAATTGAAAATGCAACGCGATTCCTGTCGGCGCCTCGAAACTTACACTACCGTCAGCTTCAATTGGAACCGTACCAATTATTTTCTTGATACCTTCTGATTGGCTTGCGGAGATTTCAGGTCCCGACGAAACGTAATTACGTTTTGCCCAATAAGTATATGTCTTGTGATCAATTGACCAAATACGCAGATATTTTGCCTTACCGCGTAATTTTTCCGGTGCATTTTCGTAAACATTGTTACTGTAAATTATGCCTGTTCCGGGTTTATCTCTTTCTTCCCAAGTGGGCCAATTTACTCTGTCTGATGAAACCGGCGGGACAATTCGCGGTCTGATTGGTTGAGCGTCCCAAATGTGATGTTCACCTTCAAACACAAGTTCGCGGTTGCCATTTACATCCATTAATAAAAGTACAAACTTGTTACCGCGAATATTACGTTGCGCAG
Source organism: Planctomycetaceae bacterium (assembly GCA_031282385.1). Taxonomy (GTDB): domain Bacteria; phylum Planctomycetota; class Planctomycetia; order Pirellulales; family Thermoguttaceae; genus WRKP01. The sequence continues at coordinate 1,629 of JAITDV010000315.1, forward strand.
AAACAAGAAAATCCGTTTCACTCAACGGATACGGCGAATAATAATGAAGGTATTTACCGGCAGTGTGATAATTGTCTGTTTCTTTGGGATCAACCGGACCATTACCGCATTCAGGCCACTGGATTTCTTGCGTAACTTTTGTCAAGCCGTCGGGAAAATTAAATCCTTTTGACGGATCAATAATTCCGATACTTCCGTTAAACCAATCGTGATGCGCCGAACCAGTAAACATTATGCGTTCACTTCCTGGAATTTGACGAGCGTCTTTAAGGAGATCAGGCCAAACAGATTGGTTACCCCAAAACGTCTGTACCAACGTTCCATCTGAATTCATTGTCCAAAGACTTTGCGCACGCCAAAGCGGTTTATCAGTGTATTCCCAACGAGTGTAAATCACGCGACCGTCGTGCATTACAGATGGCGTATATTCAGGTTCACCGTTGCGTGAAATAATGTACAAGTTCTTATCGCCAGGTTTTGTATCAAGTGCCATTCGCGCTAACACAAAAGCGTTTGTCGGAGGCATACAGCGAACATAAATATGTCCGCGAGTTGTTAAGAACATTATGTTCTTGCCGTCGGGCAAAAAAATCGGATCCAAGTCGTCAAAAATACCGCCGGTCAGTTGTCGTTCACCGGTACCGTCAATATTGATTTCGTAAATATGAAAATTTTTCTCATTGTGCGGTTTGAAACTGACAAGAATCCGCTTTGCGTCGTAAGACAAATCGGGTCGCCAGAACGAACCATGTAACGGTTCTTTGGGCATTAATTTTGTCTGTTTTCCATCTGGTTTTAATCCCTGCAACTTCATCAATCTTGCTCCAGAAACAGCCATATAACCTAAACGATGACGTGTTTCATGGTGAGATTCACTGCCACTCGGCATAGGTCCGTCAACAAAAATCAAAGAATCAAAATCAAGTACAGGATTTTTGAATGTTATTTCACGTTTAATTTTTCGTACCGAATAATATAGGTCAATATCACTATCCGTCAACGGTTTTGATTTTGCTGTTTTTTCCAACTCGTCAAGCAACTTTCTCTCAACTTCAAATTTGGCTTTATCGGGATATTGCTTTTCAATTCTTTTGATTAAGTCGCGTGTCCAATTGATTTCGTTATTGATATGTTCAATAGTTGGTTTATTGTTGCATTGGAACATCCATTCTGCTTCGATTATTTTTTGTGCTTCTTCTGTTGTTTTATCTTTAACCGGCGGAGTTGCGGGAGTAGTATATCTCGCAACCGCTTCATTTGCTTTCGGACGGCTCTCAACTTCTTTCTCCATCTCGTAAACAACCTCAAACAAAATGCCCGCATTGGGTGATGTTTTAGCTTTTTCGTTGACGTATGCGGAGTGAATTGATTTTATACGGTTCCATTTCGCTCTGTCTTTGTCGGACAAAAGTTCATATTGTGCCGCAGTCAAAGGTAAATACTCAAGATATGCCGTTTCAAGTTCTTTCGCTCGTTGCAACAATTTATTCGCGTCCCAAGTCATCATCACAACCGGACTACGTTGGTACTTCACAATTGCATTATTGACATCAGTTGAATAATCGTTGCTCAAAATCCTATGCAAGGCAACAATTATCAACGAGTCTAAATTTCCGGCTTCTGCGATTTTGTCTCTTGTTGCAAGTAGAGTCTGGAGGTACGAATCAGACTTTATGTACAATTCGGCTGCTTTGGCTTCTGCGTCATTTATTGCATTGGACTGTACTTGTTTTCCGTTTTCAAAAGCGTTGCGGATTTCATTCTTGTTCAAAGCTCTTTTATAAAATCTCAAGTCATCTAATTTGCCGTCAAAAAATTCGACGTTACCGTTGAAAGAACCGATGTAAGCCGGAACATTTACTGTTACGCTATCAACATCTCGCCAGTTCCCGTATTCGTAACGCCAGTAATGTTTGAGCGGTCGGAAGTCGGCGGAGGTATTGATTTTTGAAGATTGGCGTTCGTAACTGCCGATTTCTTTACCGTCAAGATAAACTCGCATAAATTTTCCGTCAAATGTCCCTGCGACAAAATGCCATTTACCATCCAGCAATTCTTTTTTGTCAATAACCGCATCGCATTCGGCGTAATTTCCGCCGGTGTTTATTCCAAGAGTAAGAAAGTTACCCGAATTCTGAAAAGCAAACAATAACCGATTCTGTACTGGTCCGCTTGCGTCTTCTTTACGGATAATTGTTTGATTGCCTTCAAGTTGGCGAGGAGCGACCCACGCGGAAAACGTGAGTTGCTCCATGCCGGAAGGAATAAAATCAGCCGGAATCTCAATTTTGCTCCCTTTGAGATCAATTCCCTTGCCGTAAATACCATCAACAAGAGAAACCGGCTGACGTGAAATTGCGTTAAATTTTTCGTTGACCGAATTTTTGATTGTTTCGGCAACTTCGTCAAATGTCCACTTTCCAACCAATCCATCACCAGATGCGAAAAGTTGGAAGTGAATTGCCAAAAAAAGTATTGTTGGAAGTAATTGGCAAATACCGATCAAATTAAATATTTTCTTGTACATTTCTGTACCTCCTTTATGTTAGGGGTTAATGTTTGAAATTCTGGATTCGTAATTTGAATCTTTGAATTGACATGATCTTTTTGTCGAATATTATCATTTTAGAAAATGTCTTTTGCAAAAACAAATCCTATTGATTCTGTTGATTCTCGTCAATTGAATTTCTCAGTGTCATCATATACTGCTCGTACTATAAATTGTGCGGCTCAAGAGCGTAAAAGCCTGTTTTTCGATAGGTAAGCAGACGGAGTTAAACGAAATTAAAGTTTGAACAGTTTAATTTCGTGTGGAGCTTAATCTCTTTTCTTGTCAACAGACCATTTTATCAGATTTAACAAAACTTGCTGAAATTGTGGTTCTTTGGCATCGTCCCAATGTCCTAATGCGGTGAAAGCGATTTTTGTTTTTCCGTACATTCTTGTCCATGTTACGGGAATTTTTTCTGTAATTTTTTTTCTTTTTTGGTTATCTGGTTTTTGTGTTTCGGAGGAGTGAGCATATTGGTAAATGGTCGCGTCTTGGGCAACAGGATTCATAAAATATACAGAGCCGGTACTGTGCCAATTTGCGGGGTCAACATCTTTCAAAATTGGAGAATTTTCTTGTTCGGGGTTATTTGATATTTCGCTTCCGAGAGCATCATTTCCGTGTCCGTGATAGTTACTTCCTAGAATTTTTTTGTCGAATTCGTGCCATTGTTTGTGGTTTGGTTCGAGTTTTGTTCCACCTCCGACAGAGAATCCGTGGCAAGCAGTTCGCAAGCCGACACAACCTTTGCCGGATTCAATAAAATTTTTGACTTTGTTTAATTGATCTTCTCGCAATCCGAGTCGGCGAAAATATATTACAATTGAATCTGCTGTATCAAGTTCATCAATACCATGAAATATATTTCCGCCTTCACCGTGCAAGATTGTGAAATAGAGTTCGTTTTCGTTTTGAAATTTTTCGATCAACGGCGGCATCCAAGTGTCGGCTTGGTAGTGATCGTCGCTAATCATAACAACAACATGCGGTCTTTTATCGTCAGCATATCTGAAAGCCTGACCGCCGAGCAAATCGACAGAAGAGATTGTTTTGACTCCTTGTTTTTCGAGTTCGATTATAATTTTTTCACGGTCAAGGTAACTTTTGGCATTTGGAATATTTATCAAATCGCGGACAACGACAACGCCATTCAAATTAGGTCGAATAGAAGGATCGGCGGGCAATGTTCCGACAAAGATTTTATTTTTTATATTTTTGTTTTGGTCGGCTGCAATTTTAGTGAGACTATTTATGATTGTTGAACCATTTTGTTTTGACGTATCGAGGAATTTTTTTATTCGAGGTTGCAATTCGTTTCGAGCGGGCAAAAATATAACTGCGGTTTCATTGGGGTTCCATTTTACTGTCGTGTATTTAATTTCGCCGTTGGTACGCGACCGAAGTTGAAAATCGTAAGTCTCCGCATTTAATGTTACTGAAATTAACAATGCGAAAATTGTAGCAAAAAGTAGTGTAAGTTTTTTCATTTTAGTTTGAGTTTTGTTAAGGTTGTTTTAAACAGTTTGTACTTTGATTTTCGGTAACACATGCAAGCTAAAGCATCGGAAAACCGCTTAACACATTTGTGCCGCCGAATTACAAAGTATATTCAATAAAAGTTATGGCAAATTGATTTACCGGTTAATTAGTTTAAAGTTGAATTGTACTTGTCTATTGCAATAACAGGTCGAAATTATTTTTTTATTCACTTCATAATAATTATTCTAATTGTTCAAGTTGCTAAATTATATTATAGCAAATTTGATAAAATTTCTCTATTTGCAATTAATTTAATGCTGTTGCAAATTCATCTAGCGATACGCAAGTTGCTGCAAAATCAATAAGCTCGTCAAGTTTTTCAATATTATTTACTTTATTGATTTGCTCTTGTAATTGAACTGACGGTTTGCCAAGACGTTTGGTCAAAACACGAATTATTGCTTTAGCTTCAGTATTAGCTGCTGCACTAGCGGCTGCTTTAGCTTCGCGTCTTGCAAAAATTGGAGCAGCGTATGGGCTGTTTTCGATTAATTCTACAAATTCTTGATTCATTTTCAATTCTCCTTTTTTAATCTTGTTAACGTTAATTGTCAATAAAACACTTATTAGATTGGCAAGTGCAATATCATCAATACAATATTTTGCTTCGTTGAGTAAATTTTCAAGTCGTTTTGTTGTTAAATTGGATTTTAGACTTGTAAGCCACTTGTACACTTCTTCAGACAACTCTGGTATTACCATGATTACTGTAAAAATTTCAGCGTAGCGGATAATATAAATTCCAGATTCAGGATTTTCAACAACCCTACCGTCAGGTAAATTCTTAAATAACTCATACGGATGATGAGAAACAACAAGTATTGATGCCATATCAGTTCGGTTCACGTCTTTGTTTTCAAGATAATATTGGAGACTCAAAAGCGTTAAACGATCCATATCCTCTGACTTCAAAGATACACCAGGCGATTTAAATTCACAAAGCGTAAAAGGACGTATGTACTTGGCAAGACTGCTGCTATTAGAATTAATCGGAGGGAATTCTTTGACCGTGATTAACATATCAACACGATACGACCGTGACACAGATTTGTACTCTTCGTTAATCTCAAATTTGCAACCCGCACGACGTAACTCAACTTCCATAGCTCCAACAAAACCACAATGCCAATCATTATTCTTGCGGGTTGCGGGATCATCTACTTTATTATCAATATTGGTTTTATTGTCTAAGTTAATTTTATCTATATTTTCCACAAAAATTGACCTGTTAAATTATTTATTTTTGGATTTTTGATATTGTGTTTTGAATTTTTGTTGCAATTGATTCTGGAGTTAGGGCGAAGTGATTAAGTAGGTAATCGTAGTTTCCGGCATTGCAAAAAGTGTCGGGGATTCCGATGAGTAGTTGTGCGGGTGCGTTTGGCAATGTTGACTTGTATTCCGCAACTGCACTGCCAAGTCCGCCAATAACATTATGTTCCTCAACTGTAACAATCAACCGTGATTTTTTACTTGCCATTTCAATAGTTTCCTTATCAATTGGTTTGATTGTGTGCATATTGATGACGGTTGCGTTGATTCCGCGGGACTCAAGTAGAGTTGCAGCGTCGAGTGAAGTGTGAACCATTGTTCCGCATGAAATTATTGTTACGTCATCTCCATTGCGTAACTTTATTGATTTTCCGACTTCAAATTCATAATCTTGAGTATAGACGATTGGGTTCCTCATTCCGCCCGTTAACCTGATATAAACCGAATCACGCAACTCAATCGCCGCACACAACGCTTTTGCCGTCTCGCAGCAATCTGCCGGTGAAATTATGACCAAATTCGGAATCCCGCGAAGTACAGCAACATCTTCAAAACAGCAATGTGTGAAACCTTGTGTACCAAGAACTAATCCGCTTGCAAGACCGACCATACAGATTCGTTGACGCATGTAGCCGAGATTGACGCGGATTTGTTCACAACATCTCATTGTTTGGAACGGTGCAAAACTTGTTGTGATTACGCGAAAGCCCTCACTGGCGAGACCGGCGGCGATGCCGATCATATTTTGCTCTGCAATGCCTACTTCTATATATTGTTTGGGATATTTTCGGCGGAGCGGTTCAAGTCCGCCGGACGTCATCATATCTGCCGAAATTACTACCAAATCCGAATGGCGACCAACAAGCTCCAACGCCACAAAACCAAACGTCGGACGTGTACCAATACGCGACCACAATTTTATATTTGCTTCTGTAAACATAAAAAAATTTCTGAATATTTCGTTTTGACAAATGGAAATTTACAAATTGTCCACACTTGAATTTTCTTTTACCGCCGCCTGCTTACTTATTGGCAAGCAGGCTTTTATGCTCTTGAATCATACAATTTATAGTACGAACAGCGTACAAAAAAATTTATCTTTCGAATTCTGCAACAGCGGCGTCGTATTGTGATTTTGACAATACGCCGTGATGCCAAGTGTTGTTGTTTTCGGAAAATGTAAAACCGTAACCTTTAATTGTGTTTGATATGAATACGTAAGGTTTGCCGTCTGGTTTGTATTCGTCAAATGCGTAAAGGAGATGTTCGACGTCATTACCATCGGATTCTATGACATTACAACCAAATGCTTGAAATTTAATTTCCAAATTCTCATTGTTCATTATTTCGTTTGTTTTGCCGCTTTGTTGAAATGAGTTTTTGTCAATTATTGCAATCAGATTATCAAGTTTGAAATTTGTGGCAGCCATAATTGCTTCCCAAACGATTCCTTCATTGCATTCGCCGTCGCCCAAACAGACGAAAATCCGATGTTCTTGATTTCTTATTTTTGCCGCTAAAGCAACTCCTACCGCCAATGAAAGTCCCATACCGAGACTGCCGGTAGAAAATTCGATTCCTTTTTGGTGGTTGATAGTTGGATGAGTTGTGAATTGGCTTTCATTTTTTTGAAACGAGTCAATATCTGCCTGACTCAAAATACCAACTTCCGCAAGTGCAGCATAAAGCGCAAGTCCGGTATGTCCTTTACTCAAAATAAATCTATCTCGTTTATCCCAATCAGGATTTTTTGGATCATATCTTAAAACAGAACCATACAACACCGCCAATAATTCAACTATCGACAAAGCTCCGCCGAGATGTGCGCCGCTTGAACCGGCGTTATAAGCCATGTCAAGAATCCGCCGTCGAATATTTTTTGCCATTGATTTCAATTTTTCCAATTCGTCTTGTCTCATTATCCTAATCCTCCATCCACACGTAAAACTTGTCCAGTTACAAAAGACGATAAATCCGATGCGAAAAAAAGAACTGCATTAGCTATTTCACGCGGCACAGCAAGCCGTTTCAATACAGTCTTTGCAATCCGTTCTTCTACAACTTCAGGGTTAGCTTTTTTTGCCATATCTGTTTCTGTCAAACTCGGCGCAATTGCGTTGACCAATATACCAAGCGAGCCAAGCTCATTTGCAAGTTTTTTTGTTGTGCCAATTAACGCCGCTTTACTGCTCGCATATTCCAATTGATCACATCCGTCAAGTCCGTCTGTTGATGAAATAAAAACAATTCGACCTTGTTTCCGGCGGCTCATTATTCTTGCGACCAATTGTGTCAAAAAAATCTGTGCAAAAAAGTTGACTTCAAAAGTAATTTTAATTTGTTCTATCGGAGTCATTGTAAAAAGTAAACTTTCAGGAACAATTCCGGCATTGTTAATAAGTATGTCAACTGGTTTCTTTTCAGATATAATTTCTTTGATTCCGCATTTAATTTGTTCATAATCCGTCAAATCAAAATAAATCGGTTTAATGTACACACAATGTTTCTTAGCAAGTTCGTCTGTAAAATTTTCAAATTCATCTGTTTGTTTCCGTGCGCAAGCCCAAATATTAGCTCCGTTCTCGGCAAAAACTTCTGTGATTGCTTTACCAATTCCGCGATTGCAACCGGTTATAATTGCGTTTTTTCCTTTTAGCAGCGACATTATTTTCCCGTTTAATAAATAGGTTAATTTGTGTTGAACAACCAAAATCAATTTGAATTAATTTGAAGTCGGTTTTTATCAATTTGAGTTAAATTTACATCGTAATTTGATTGATCATGATGAGTAAAGGGGCAGAAATTGTATCATTAGTTTTAATTTTAACCACACCCCCCAGTGGAATGCGGAATTGTTTGTAAGCGACCTCCAAAAAATTCTTTGTATTATTTCACGCCAATGTAATGTTCGGTCGCGGAATTCAATTGTTTAGGAAAAGAGGTTAGGGAGTAGGAACGAAGTAAACTAAAACGCAGCGTTCTCAAATAAACAACCCTTATTTATCCAATTTCCATTAATAGCAGACAACGCCGAAAAAATGCGCCCTTATGCCCTGATTCTTTAGATAGTGAATTTAAGACAATAGACCTTTTCTCTAACCTAAAAATACATCAACGCAACAAAAAATCTACAACGAAAAACCGCCTTTAACTCCTCCGAGACCACCCCTAACCC
>JAITDV010000324.1 GCA_031282385.1 Planctomycetaceae bacterium
ACACAAGAATTCACGGGAACGGGAAATTGTCGATTTAAATCAACTCTCGGAAATTTCAGGATAGTACTTTTACCAGACGACAATTTTAGCGGACGTAGTTTGTCTGCGCTTGGAGTTGGCGAGACTGGAACTGGCGGTAGTTTACCAAGTAACTCTGGCAAAATTTATGTAGAACCAATTGGTAACACGCCATTAAATGATATACTGCCATTACAAAATTTTTCGTCAAGCGACACAACAGCTTTTAGTATGAATGCGAATTACGAAAACGGAACTGCAAAATTTGAAGCGGGAGGCGTTGAAGGTAGCGCCGTTGTAACAGCGACCGATAAAAATGGTAATTCAGAAACTTACCAGATAGAAATATTACAGCCCCACGGTATAAGAATGGAGTTGCAAAAGAAAATGATGATTCATCCTATAGCAGTAAGGACTGAATACAAAAATAGTTTTCATAATACGGCATTTAGGGTAAGACTGTGTCTTGTTACATATATCGAACCCAAAGAAGTTTCTTTTTTCAAGATCAAGGCGTATGAGGGCTATGCACGATATACCCTTAAAGACGATGACATCGAATATTATCTTAAAAACGGCATCTCTTCTGAACATCCTGAGTGGTCAAATAAACCCGGTGTTTCACGAGGTAACATATCAAAAGGTTGTCACGTTTTGGGACCAAATCCTGCAGATGCGTCTTCGGGCAATCCATTACCCTTTGATGCATCTGGGGGACTTAGACCAGACACAAAAGCATCCGGTTGGAGCACTGGCTATGGTCCGGGTACTACAACTATTGAACTGCCATGGAAGTATGATGTTGTTGGAAACACAACAGGACAAGAAATTCAAAAAGTAAATTCTAATATGGAATTTGACGGTACAAAAGCCCATATTACAAAACAAAATGAGGTTGGGGTGTTTGATTATTTTCCTGTCGTGAGAGTTGCTCAATGATTTTATTTATTCGAGGTTGAGATGAATTCGCAGCGTAGCGTTAAATTACATCGAAATTTGAATCGTTGCGAATCATCTCAATTTTAACATTTGTTATTTGAATTAGGGAAAGATATTTATGAGAGTTTTTTTGATAACTTTACTTGTTTTTTTATGCGCTTTAGTTACTAGATCGGCGAACGCAGACTTTGTTTCGCCAGCTGCTGGGAAAATGGAACATTTTTATAAAAAAATTCAGCAATTTGCTGAAAAGAAAAAAATACCAGAGATACAAACATGTCTTTCCGAAATTGATATTATCCTAAAAGCAGAACCGAACAGCGTAATAATATGTTCATGTTGGTCTCGCGTTTTGGGGTGTCTTGGAAGTTTAAATCCGAATGATATTATTCAAACTGGTATTGAAAAATATCTTTGGAACGTTACAAAACTCAATATCGATTCTATTGATTCTAAACTGATACAAATAGATTTGTTAGAGACGCTCCTTCGACCTAAACGAGGTCTTCGTTCCTCAGATAAGAAAATGAATTCGAAGCGATTGGAAAGAGTTGTCAGATTGATTGAATTGGTAATGGAAATGTATGAACGTTACGAGCCCGACTGGAATCCAGATGATCCCAAAAATCATCCTGTTTCGGAAAGTAAGATTTATAATGTTATTTCAAATGAAAGACCTAATCCTGTAACCGAACCTGATGAAGCGGCAAAATACGAAAGATTTTGTCGCCGAGTTGCCGAATATTGGCAGAAAAGACACGATCAAGAAATTTTGGCAATATTTCCAAAATTTTTCGACATAGTTAATAAGACAATTATTGATTCATATTTGATGGAACCGCGAAACGATAATGGATTGATTCAGCTTTTAGAAAAAAGCAAATATCCATTTGTTGAACAAATAAAAATCCTCTGCGATTTAAAAATTTCTTACAAAGGTTTTCGGAATTGGGAATCGGCGGACAAGTTGTTCAAGGCGGCGGCGAGATTTATTTCATTGGAAAAAGACGAAGTCAACCTCGAAAAAGCAGACGGCAAGAAAACATCTATCGAGCTTTCCGTTCTCCGTAAAGAAGATCAAGATTACGTCAAAGAACAACTTGAATCCGAAAAGAAAACGGGTGACGATGAGAAGCTAAAGAAGGATTAACGCGATTCGTTATTGCGTTTTGCGCAAGTTAAATTTGGTTTGCTAATAAGTCATGCGCTGGCGAAAAATTGAAATTTACAATCAACTTACAACAAAAAATTACTAACCACAAGGTGAAATTCAATGTTAAAATTCACAAAACATGCTGTTTACACATGCTGTTTACGGAAACCGTGATTCTACTTTTGGAACCGGTCCAGATCAATAATAAAATCACATGTGTACTATTTAGTTTTTTGTAAATTATTTTTATAGGAGAATATATGAAATACATTTTTTTTGTTTTCACTATGGTTGTTGCTTTTTACTTCAACAATAATAGTAATAGGCTTTGTGTGGTTGCGCAAGAAATGAGTAGTGATATGAAGTATATTCACGAAACGCTTGATAAGATTGCGGATCTATCGAAAAATTTTTCCGGTGCGGCAA
>JAITDV010000398.1 GCA_031282385.1 Planctomycetaceae bacterium
GAGGCGAATAATTCCCCTCCTTCGGAGGGGTTAGGGGTGGTCTCGGAGGAGTTAAAGGCGGTTTTTTGTTGTAGGTTTTTTGTTGCGTTGATGTATTTTTAGGTTAGAGAAAAGGTCTATTGTTCCGTGCGGATTTAAAATGTGAACAGTTTAAAAGCCTGATTTCCGATAGGTAAGCAGGCTGCAGCAAAGGAAATTAAAATGTGAACAGTTTAGAAGCCGCTCTGATTTGATTTTTTGATCATTATTTGTAATTTTTCGAGAGCATTGCCTGAATCGATAGATTCGGCGGCAATTTTTATTCCTTCTTCAATTGACTTGGCTTTTTCTGCACAAAGTAACGCAGCTGCACTGTTCAACAGTACGATATTGCGTTTACCGCCTTTGATTTTTCCGCTTAATATCCCGCGTAAAATTTCTGCGTTTTCAGTTGCGTCACCTCCGCGTAATTCGTCCATCACTGCAAGCTCTCCGCCAAAATATAATTCAGGGAAAAAATCATACGTTCTGAATTGACCGTCAAAAAATTGTGTTACACGGCTCCGTGTTGTTAACGTCAACTCGTCCATTCCATCATAACCATAAACCGCCATTACCCGCTTACAACCAAGCTCACGCAATACTCCCGCAAACACCTCAGTTAAACTCGGCTCATAAACACCAATCAGAACATATCCCGCACCCGCAGGATTGGTCAACGGTCCAAGTAAATTGAAAAGCGTACGAATTCCAAGATACTTACGCAAATAAGCAACTCGACGCATTGCCGGATGAAATTGTTGCGCAAATAAAAAACCTATTCCAATCTCCGCAATCAATTCCTCAACTTGTTCCGGTAATAAACTCAAATTCACCCCGCACGCTTCCAACACATCTGCACTTCCGCTCCGACTTGAAACCGCACGATTACCATGTTTCGCAACCACCACTCCCGCACCGGCAAGAACAAACGCCGAAGTTGTAGAAACATTGATCGTATTCAACGAATCGCCGCCCGTACCAACAATATCAACAACCGGCGAACCAATCACTTGAATTTTATGCGCATGATAACGAAGACTCCGCGCAGCTCCAACCAATTCTTGTACCGTTATTCCCTTTGACATCAACGCCGCCAGAAACCCCGAAAGCAACACCGACTCTTCAACCGTTAAATCAGAACGCGACCCCGAAAATATTGCACCCAAAAGCCCTTCTACTTCGGACGCCAACAAGTCTTCGCGACAAATAAGACGCGACAACGCTAAACGACAACGCTCAACAAATGTTAAATCACCCATAAATCTAAATAAATTTAACTCAAAACACTGCACAATAAAAAACACACGCAACTGAATAGTCAAAACGAAAGTTCAAATTTGATGAACATATATTGTATTGATTTATTTAAGAAGTTCTATACAATGAACCCCCATACTGTTTTTGAACAATTTATAACAATTATCTCACCAATACGTAACTCTTGTAAAACGTTACCAATTTATCAATCCCGAAACCCGAAACCAAAATGCGGAATTCTAAATTCCGAAATCAACCAATCAATCACAAACCTTAACATGACAACCAACAACTCCCAATCAAATAACCTCTCTCGCCGTAATTTTTGTTACACTTTAGCCGGTTGCGGCATAACCGGCGGAATCTTGACCAATCTTGCAAACACACAACTCACCCAAAAAAAAATTCTCGCCGACACCGCCGCCACAACAACTCCAGCAAACTCCGGCGCAAGAACCGGAAATTTGATCGGCGTATCAACTTACTCCTTTTGGCACTTTCTTGAAGAAAAAGTACCAATTGAAAAATGTATCAACTACGCAGCTCAATTCGGCTTCGACGCTGTTGAAATTCTCGAAGTCCAAATGACCAAAAAAGACTCAAAAACAATCGCCGAAATCAAACGCCAAGCTCTATCGCTCGGACTATTTCTTTGCGGTTTGTCCACTCATCAAACATTCCTTTCGCCAGACCTAAAAATCAGACAAGAAAATATCGACAAAACAAAACAAAGCATCGAACTCGCACACAACTTGGGAATACCAACAATCCGCGTCAACACCGGTCGTTGGGGAACTTCCAAAAATTTCGACGAACTAATGAAAAATCACGGCGTCGAACCGCCGTTGCCCGGCTACAAAAACGATGACGGTTTCCCTTGGATAATTGAATCGTTCAAAAAACTTGTGCCGTTTGCGGAATCTGCTGGAGTTGTTATGGGTTTAGAAAATCACTGGGGGCTTGGTAGTACGCCGGAAGGCGTATTGAAAATTGTTGATGCAGTTGACTCGCCTTATTTGCGAATTACTGCTGACACAGGTAATTTTCTCGAAGATTATTACGTAAAATTTGACAAACTAATTCCCAAAACCATCCTCGTACAAACAAAAACTTACTACGGCGGCGGAAAATGGTACTCGTTAGAAATAAATTACGATAGAATCGCCGCTATTTTACAAAAACATAACTATCGCGGTTTCATTTCGCTTGAATTTGAAGGAAACGAAGACCCCGAAACCGCAGTCCCAAAAAGCCTCGCTTTGCTAAGATCGAAATTAAAATTTAAGTAATTAAATTGTTCACGCTTGAATTTTCATTTACCGTCGCCTGCTTACCTATCGGAAGGCGGGCTTTGCACATTTGAGTCCCGCAATTTATATTAAGAACAGTATGGAAATTGCATCTATATATTGATTTTAACTAGACTTTTGCAAAATTCATAACAACTTTTATTAAAAGAGCAGAAGATTAAATCTTACTCAATTTCGGCATATATATTTTGAACCCCAAAGATGCAGAAATTATTGAAACGGAATTTATGAACCCCTTGTTTTTACGGCATCTCATTTTTGGAAAAATAATATTTGATGCAATAAGATGCAATAAGATGACAAAAAAATCAGGGAATAGGAACGAATCAGACAAAAAAACAGCACCTTAAAATAAACGTAACTATTCAGCCGTATTAATAAACCACCCCTAACCTCTCCAGAGGAGGGGAACATTAAATTCCCCTCCAAAGACATGGAACATTAAATTCCCCTCCAAAGGCATGGAACATTAAATTCCCCTCCAAAGGCATAGAACATTAAATTCCCCTCCATTGGAGGGGTTAGGGGTGGTTAAAAATATGATAGTTTTAAGCGGTTACTGTGCTACGCTGCGTTGCCGCCTGCTATAAATTTTTTTTTCGCGTAGAGCTGCCGACTGAATATTTACAAGTAAACAACCCTTATTTATCCAATTTCCATCAGTAGCAGACAACGCCCCCCAGTGCGCCCTTATGCCCTTATTATATCGGTGCCGTTTAACACAATATCAAACAAAACATAAGGATATAAGGGCGTATTGGGGGGAATTTTTGGCTACTAATGGTAATTCGACAAATAAAGGTTTGACTATTAGAACCGTTCGGAAAACGATGTTGTCCCGCGTGAATTTATTGGTCTTGGGTAACAGAATAGTTGACGATAAGAAACACACGACTGAATAGATACGATTTTCATTTTTGACTAACATAATTATTGTTACAATAATGCATCAAAAAAATAGTAATTTGACAAACATTTCACGCTCAAATTTATAGTGTTAAACGCCATTTTGCAAAAGTTCAGTTTTAATTAAAAACGTATGATAGCAGAAATAATATCTAACGGAGACGAAATAACGTCTGGTAAAGTTTTAGATTCTAATTCGCAATGGTTAAGTAGTGAGTTGATGGAAGTTGGGATTCGGGTTTTGTATCATACTACGGTTGGTGATGATTATGAGGCGATGCTTGATGTTTTAAGGGTTGCGTCGGGGCGTGTTGATCTTGTGATTTGGACTGGCGGTATTGGTCCGACGGCGGATGATCTTACTCGTCAAGTGATAGCTGAATTTGCCAAAGTACCATTAGTACTGAATGAAGATTCTTTGGAGCATATTTGTTTATTGTTTGAACGGCGTGGAGTAGAAATGCCGGACTCGAATAAAATTCAAGCATATCAACCCCAAAACGCTATTCCAATTTTTAATCCGCAAGGAACCGCGCCGGGAATAGATTTGATTATTAAAATAGATTCGGTTGGAGTTAATCCGGTTGTATTAACTTTTGCCCAAGCGGTTCAAATACAATTTAAAAATTGTGTTCGTATAATGGCGTTTCCGGGAGTTCCGGTGGAGTTGAGAGAGATGTGGAGTCCGGCGGTCAAGAATTCGTTGCAGGATATGCTTCAAAAAAAATCCGGTCAAAACCGCGTAATAAAGTCGCGAGTGATAAATTGTTTTGGCGAGGGCGAGAGTCGGATAGAGTTGATGTTGCCGGATATAATAAACCGCGATCATATTCCGCGTGTAGGGATTACGGCTTCACACGGAACAATTTCATTGCGGATTATGGCAGAGGCGGAAAATGAAATTGCGTGTGAAAAATTAATCTCGCCTGTAGTAGAGTTGATTTATGACAAGTTGTCGGATTTGATTTTTAGTGAAGGGGTTGATCGATTGCAAGATGTTGTTTGCCGTGAGCTTCATAAATTGGGCAAAACAGTTGCGATAATTGAGTCGGGAACACGTGGTAAGTTGTCGGAAGCGATTTCGGATTCGGTTGAATCAAAAAAATGTTTTGACGGCGGAGTTGTGTTACCATTTGATAGAAACCGATCCGTTGACGTTGAAATCGAATTGTGTAAACGATTATTTGATTCAGATTATTTCCTGTCTATCGGCACTTATCCAAATACACAATTTGCCGGAACTCCAACAAATAAAAATAACACAACAACAATCACCGTCACCGAAAATAAAAATAACACAACAACAATCATCTCTCAGGAAAATTACCCTTTTGCCGGACATTCAGACATAATTGATGACTTACATATTAAGCAAGCATTAAACACTTTCAGAAAATTGTTGCTCCGCGCGCGCTCTTTAGAATCCGACAACACAAAAACGTGTACCGCTCGTCCTGTAAATTGCGGGACTCAAGAGTGAATGCTGTCTGCTTTCTAGGTGAACAGACGGCGGTGAAGGAAGTTAATGTGTGAACAATTTATCATTTATGAATCGCGCGACTTTTAACTCGAATCCGTTTTCTACTTGTAATTGGCAAGCCGGATCAATTGATTACATATTTGAAACAGGAATAAATATTCGTGTGATTTTGGAACGTTTGTCAGCACTGGGCGGAGTTGGGCAAATTGTTGGTTCGCACGGTTCGGGCAAATCGACGCTGTTGGAATCGATTGCAAAATTTTTGATCAAAAACAAATTGAATGTACAAAAAACCACATTAAACTCAATTCAAAAAAATCTACCGCAAAATTTCTTTTTATCGTTACAAAAAATAGACGCTAATACAATTTATATTCTTGACGGTTATGAACAGTTATCGTTGTTGTCAAAGTTCAGATTACGGTTGATGAACTGGCGCAACGCTGGCGGATTCGTTTTTACAACCCACAAACCCGTCTCATTTATACCAATCTTATACAAAACAATCGCACAACCAGAAATCTTCCAAATTCTCGTACAAAATATGACAAAAAATAGCAACTTCAAAATCAATAATAACCAAATAAACCAAATATTCAAAGAATCCAACGGAAATTTTCGTAACGGTTTTTTCAAGCTATACGATTTATTTGAAGAACTCACAACAAGAAATTCAGAGTAACTAGTCGTCCCTGAAAAAATCATTTGGAGCTATACTTTGCACCGTTATAAATGTAACGTTTTAGGATCGCAGGTGTCCCGCCTGCATGAAACTACGGAACTTGATTTTATCATTGCGGGCGAGACACCCGCGATCCAGCATCGCGTCTCTACCGAAGTTGAGGCTGCTGAATAGTTACCAATTTTAATCACAGAATTTTTTAAGTTTTGAGTTGAAGGATTAAACTGTTCACACTTGAATTTTCCTTTACCGTCGCCCGCTTACCTATCGGAAAGTGGGCTTTTACGCTCTTGAGTCGCGCAATTTATAGTACGAACAGTATATTTGTTCTAATTGTTTCTCATATTCCGCACTGAAAATGTTAGGGACATGAAGGCAAATGGGACAAATAATCTTTACAATCTGCGAAATTTATGGATAAAAGAATATTTTTCGATACTACCAAGTA
>JAITDV010000431.1 GCA_031282385.1 Planctomycetaceae bacterium
CGTTAATACCGGCGTCGCTCCTGATGATCTTCTCCCATTCCTTGTCCGGTCTTATTTGGGGAATACTTCTTTGCGGCTTATTGGTTGATTTCTTTTTTTCAGGACAATCCGATCCCAACCAATTTAATATTAAAACAAAAATAAATTTATTCCTGTCGAAAATTCCTTACAGAATTGTTTTTATTTTATGTATTGAGTCAATTGTTCTGCTGCTGATTTTTTTGTTCCATATTATGCCGATTACGAAATCGTGGAACAATAATGATATTATCTACAGAATATCGCCGATAGATTCCGTTTTAACATTCACCTCTATTTTTGGGCAATCCTATATTATTTTATGTATTCCTGCATGTTTTTTTATACTGTTTCATCTACGTAATACCGGTTGGGGATATTGGTTATTTTGTGCATTGTCTTGCGGATTGGCGATTTTTTTACTTCCATTGAACATAGTTTTTTATCCTTGGTATGGCTATCTTTTTGCATTTCCGCTTCTTGTGATTCTTGCTTTGTTTATCGACCGCATCGGTCAATTACTCGCTCAATCCTCAAAACGTTATGGTTGGTATTGTGGTCTTGTTTGGTGCTGTTTTATGGTGTTGCTGAACATTTTTGCCTTAAACAATTATTACAAAGACGGTAATCGTTGCGATTTTCGATCGGCGTGTCAGTATGTCCAACAAGAGTGGCGGTTGGGCGATCAATTGTTTTGTACAAGGGCAGGATTGGAAATTGTCAATGCTTATCTTCAGCAAGACGTTGTACCAATCATGTTACGGTCAAACGGTATGCACGAACATTTGCAACAGATATTCAATGAAATCGAGGAAAATAGCAATGAGAAATTCAATCATTTACGTTTTTGGATTATTTTGAAACGTGAACATTATCTTTCTTTGGACAAGAAAACACGGAATTGGATTGATGGACATTGCCGATACGAGGGAAGTTTTGGCAATTTTCGCTATGATTCTCCGAAATATTTTGAAGTTTTTTTGTGTTCTCCGCGATCCTCTGTTCAGCCGTAAGTGTGAGCCGCAAGTGTGAGCCGCAAGTGTGAACAGTAAGCGTGAATTTTCTGATTGAACGGAATTTTTCGCAGAACTGTAAAACGGAGGAAGACTCTTGACCTAATTCATCATTTCGCCGATAACATACAAATCGGCGTGTCTCCTTTAATTACAATTGAAATCGTTGACATTCATTCACTCTTGGCGGTGTCTATGCAATACAATTCACGGCGGCGACGGTTAAATCTGAAAATCATTGAGACTTCGTCATCGCAACAAGTTTGGCTTGAGGGTTTTTTGAAATACATTGCCGGCGAAGCCCAATTAGCCAACAATACGGTTGCGGCTTACCGGCGTGACATGGAACATTTTTTCCATTGGCTTGGCAATCGGACAATTGATGCGCTCAATATCAATTTGTTGGCGGATTACGTTAGTTGGCTGGACAAACAACGTCTTGCACCGTCAACACGGGCGCGTCATATTACATCGCTTCGAGTTTTTTTCCGGTATTTGCAACTTGAAGGCGTGCTGCACGCTAACGATGCGGATCTTCTTGGCAGCCAAAAGCTTTGGGAACGAATGCCGCAAGTTCTTTCACCGGGTCAGGTGGATAATTTGCTTTGTGCTCCCCAACCGGAAGAAGATAAACTTTGGCGGCGTGATCGGGCGATTCTGGAATTTTTTTACGCGACGGGTTGCCGTGTATCCGAGTTGACCAATCTCAAAATTCAGGATGTTCATCCTGAGGAAGGATATTGTCTTTGCACGGGCAAAGGCAATAAACAACGGATTGTTCCGCTTGGTGGTCGCGCGATTAACGCTTATCACGACTGGGTACGGGAGGAACGTTCAACTCTTCAGAAACGCAGTCAAAATGTTGAACATTGGCGTTTTTTTCATTTTTCTGCCGAAGAAAGTTTGGATCGTGGAGCGGAAGGGATTCCACATTGGGTGTTTCTTTCGTACAAAGGTCGTAAAATCCGGCGAGAGGCAATGTGGGAACTGATTAAGAAATACGCGATTCGTGTGGGGACGCCGTCGTCGATCAGTCCGCACACCATGCGTCATAGTTTCGCAACACACCTGTTAGCCGGCGGAGCGGATTTACGTCAAGTTCAGGAAATGCTTGGTCATGCCAGTATTGTTACAACACAAATTTATACTCATGTCGATATGACCCGACTCAAAGCAATTCATAAAAAATTCCACCCGCGCGGTTAAAATTAGGGGAAACCTCTAAAAATTCATTTTTAATCACGCGTTTATTATTAAAGGATTTTTGTCCCTAATGTCCCATTTGTCCCTAATGTCCCTGTACAAAAAACGTTAGGGACATTAGGGACGATAGGGACTAATGGGACAAGGACAAATTTACATTAGGTATTAGGTAAAAAGTATTTTTAGAGGTTCCCGTATAATAATTATGGCGCTCTTAGGAAAGAGAAATTACCCAAAACTCCTAAATTATCGCACTCTCTGTTAGACTGAAATGAATATCTTTTGCGGCGGCGCGTCCTGCACCCATTGCGAGAATAACGGTGGCAGAACCGGTTACAATATCACCTCCAGCCCAAACATGAGAACGGCTGGTACGTCCGTTGTCGTCGGCGATGATGTAACCGCGTGGATTGAGTTGTAGTCCGGGCGTGTTTTTTGTGAGGAGCGGATTCGCCAACGCTCCGGCTGCCACAATCACGCAGTCCGTCGCCAACTCAAACGCCGAATCCGC
>JAITDV010000120.1 GCA_031282385.1 Planctomycetaceae bacterium
AATTGACAAGGAGTACCCATTCAGATGCTCAAACGAACTCGCCGCGAACAAGTTGGCTACCATTAAAACAACAAAAAGACTTTTTCAGGGACGACTATTTACAAATTGCTATGAACAAATAATCAATCGGTAACTCATAAAAATATTTGCAAAAAAACAAATTTTTAGAGATTTTTACAGATTGTTAAAAATCGTAAAATATGGTTGTTAAAAAAATTAGAAAAAATTTTTCAGCAATATTTTTTGTTGCAAC
This sequence comes from Planctomycetaceae bacterium, assembly GCA_031282385.1. GTDB lineage: Bacteria > Planctomycetota > Planctomycetia > Pirellulales > Thermoguttaceae > WRKP01. The sequence continues at coordinate 254 of JAITDV010000120.1, forward strand.
ATATAATTTATACAATATTTATATTGTAATATCTGTTACGATAATTGATATAAACATGCAAGAAAACAAGAATTATTTGCTTATATATCTTGACAAGCTTTTTGCGATAACTAAAACTTTGCACTCTTTGCCTTGAACGGTGTGATCACTTCAGAGGATTAGCTGAGAGCATATTGTTAATGTTACGAAATAAATTTATTTTCGTAACGATAAATCTATTTTATTTGCAATGCGTTTTTCCATAGAAACACACGATATGCTACGTTTTTTATTTAGATTTAGACAACTTCTCAAACTCATTTTGTCCACGAATTTTATTCATTCTAGTTTGTATAGATTTGTGGATAAAGTGAATTAATTGTCTAAATTTGTTAATTCTGAAATTTTTGATAATTCTATAAAAAATTTATTTGAAGTTACCACTAGAATTTCTCTAAAGATTGTCTGGTGAGAGTGGGGGATAGTTGTAAGTAAGGAATTGGCGGTTACACTTTGTTTATTGGTTGTGCGATTTTAATTGTTTACAAATTGGTATTCGGTAATTTCGTGTGGGTTTGTTTTGGCGTCTTTTTTTTGTGGCATTCTGATGTGTGTTTGTATTGCATTTTTAATTGATAATAGCAAATTGCCGATCTAAGCCGGATAATATTGAATGGATTTTATAGAATAACTTTTCACTTTCACAACTTAAATTTCAGCAATTGACAAATATTAACATTATATCGGAAACATTTGCAGATCACCGAAATTTCAAATGCGAAGTAGTTTACACTGTTCGTACAATAAATTGTGTGACTCAAGAGCGTAAAAGCCTGTTTTCCGATTGGTAAACAAGCAACATTAAACGAAATTACAGTGTGAACAGGTTAAAAGTGTATTTGGAATCAACCGGAGATTTTCATGACACTATTTGATGACGAACGATATGCTTGGCGAGAGACGTATTTTGTTTTGTTTGAGCCTATGATGCGTCCGCGATTTATTGATGTACGCAGGAATTTTGATATTCACGTGGGATGTTTTTCTGTGTTGGACAAAAAAATAGGTAAAGATGACACAATGGAATCAATTACAATTGCATCTTATGAAGACCATGCGGCAATTGAAGTAGTATATTCTGAAGGCGAAGTTGTGCTTACCGAGAGTGAAACACTTTTTGTTACGATAAGTAAAGATTGTCCGTCGCGGGAACGTGAGTTGTTACGCAGAGCAAAAAAATTTGCGGCGCGTTATAGCGTGTTGCATTTTGAGCAAGTTGCGGGAACAGGTGTTTTCAAGACAATCAAAAAACCGGAATTACATTTTGTCTCACCGTTGGACCGCGCAGTTAAGAAAGCGACAAACGCTGATTTGAAAAAAATAAACCGCAACAATTCTGATGTAGCTCTTTCGCCTCAAGAAAGAATTGATAATCGTCCGAAATTTCATTTTGATCCTTATTCGTACAAAAATTGTTTATTTGGCGAACCGCGAATAGAAATATTGGATGATGATCTTGAAAATGAACGGATTGATCCTAATACATTGATTTTGATACTTGATGTACTTTGCAATATGACTCATGGAATCGCAATCGATCCGGCAAGCGGAATTGTTTGCGGAGAAAGTATTAAATGATACTAGACCTTTTCGCTAACCTGTATGAGACCACCCCTAACCCCTCCGAAGGAGGTGAATAATTCCCCACCTTCGGAGGGGTTAGGGGTGGTTTCGGAGGAGTTAAAGTCGGTTTTTCGTTGTAGTTTTTTTGTTGCGTTGATGTATTTTTAGGTTAGAGAAAAGGTCTACTATATTTTATTCCGGTACGATTGTCATAATTAGCGGATTATTGAGAGGATATTTTTTAATAACGGCTTGTATATCGTCAATAGTAATATTGCGTATGACGTCGGATTCTTGTTTCAATGTTAAATAAGTATCCGCCATTAACCATCTGCTGCCGATTTCAAAAAGCCGACCGTCTGAACCTTCACTTTCTATAACAATACTTGTCAAAGCTTTATTTTTTGCTCGTTCAAGTTCGTCGTTTGTTATACCTTCATGAATTATTGTAACGAATAATTTTTGTACAGTTTTTAATATCTTTTGTGCTGAATTCGGTTCACTTACCAATACTGTACCAAAAAAACCATTGTCCGAATATTCTTGTACAACCATATTTGCAGTGTCCGCAACTCCATTGTCAATAAACTCCCAGTAAAAACGGCTTCCCGTTGCATCGCCAATAATATCAGACAAAATCGACGCTGCAAAAAAATCATCATCAAGTCCGCCAGGCGAATCAGATAACAACATTGTATATTGTTGTGCCAATGTTTTTCTTTTCATTTGGTGCAAACCGCCGGTACCGCGAATTCGATAACGTTGATCTCCAATATTATTCTTGCAAGATGTAGTTTTCCATTTGCCGCATATTTTTTTTACATGTTCACAAAAATGATCGAATTCAATTTTACCCGTTCCTACAACCACAATATTGTCCGGCGTATAACGAGCTGCATGATAAGCGCGTAATTGTTCGATGGAAAGTTGTGATACAGTTGATTCCGTACCAAGAACGCCGTTGGCAAGCGGATGATTGCCGAAAAAAATCTTGCGTATAATATTGTCCGCCCCAAACGGAGGTTGATCACAATACATACGTATCTCTTCAAGAATCACTTGCTTTTCCATTGTGAAATCGCGTTCGCGAAATGCAGGCTGCAAAATATCGCCGAAAAGATCAATTGCCTCATCAACTAACTCCGGCAAAAGCGTAATATAAAAAACCGTCTGTTCACATTCCGTATAGGCGTTACCATCCGCACCAAGTTCGTCCAAACGACAATTCACGTCTAAAGCACTCAACGATTCCGAACCCTTGAAAACAAGATGCTCAAGAAAATGACTTGCACCAAGAATATCCGCCGACTCATTACGCGATCCCGTCTTAACAAAAAAACCAACCGACGCAGAATATGCATTCTCATTGATTTCAGCAATAATATTGAGACCATTCGGAAGTATCGTATGCCTGAATTGCATTGGAACATTTCTAAAAAATTAAGGTATATTCGTAAATTTGTAATTCGGTTTTCTTTTTTGTACGGAAAATCACTTACAATAAAAAACGAAAATTAAATATGATGAATATATTTTGATCGTATATCTGCTCATACTATAAATTTCGTGACTCAAGATCGCAATTTATAGTACGAAC
>JAITDV010000512.1 GCA_031282385.1 Planctomycetaceae bacterium
AAAACAATGCGACGTTTACCGATTTACATTTTGATAGACTGTTCGGCTTCAATGCGTGGTGAACCGATTGAAGCGGTGAAGGACGGTTTACAAAAATTATTGTCGAGTTTACGGCGTGATCCGTATGCGTTGGAAAGTGTGTATCTCAGTTTGATTACGTTTGGTAATAAGGCAAATGTTTTGGTTCCGCTTACTGAATTATCTGAATTTTATTGTCCGGAAATAACATTATCCGGTAACGCAAAACGTGATCTTGGTTTTGGACTCGAACTGTTATTGAAACGTTATAAAAGAGAAATCAAAAAAACAACATCGGAAGAAAAAGGCGATTGGTTGCCGATTGTCATAATTATGACTGGCGGCGAACCTGATGATGGTGATCGTTTCAAAAAGATAATTTCTCAACTCAATGAATATTCTTTTGCGAAAAAGATTGTTTGTGTTACTGGAATGAAGGATAAAATAGCCGTTCTTAATCATTTAACGAACGATATTTTTTCGCTTGATACAATGGATTCTCACGCCTTTTCAAAATTTTGGCAATGGGTTTCAACGGTTGCCGTAATTCAGAGTCATTTTATTGGTTCTGATCAGGAAATACTTCCGCCTCCACCGCAAGAAATCAATCCGTTCTATTCCGAAACAAATATAACATCATTTCCGATTCAACCGACTTCGCCGCCTGTTTCTTTACCTCCACTTTTTATAAACGAAACGACAATAATAAGTCCGGATAATAATGAACAAATATCGCCCAGTACGGCAACAGATAAAGAAGAACAAAAATCTAAAGAGATACCAAATGCGATAAATTGTGCATCTTTTTCGCCTAATGGAAAATTTATAGTTACAGCTGGTAAAGATGGTATTGCGCGGATATGGGAAGCCGCAACAGGGAAAAACATACGCAAACTTTATGACAAAAACGCTGATGAATTGACTTCAGCTCTTTTTTCTCCAGACGGCTGGTATATATTAACAACAAGTAAATCAGGATTTGCACAAATTTGGGAGGCTGCAACGGGAAAAAAATTACACAGACTTTCTGAAGACTTTTCTTGGGTAAACTCTGGTGCATTTTCTCCCGATGGAAAGTTTGTTGTAACAGCAAGTATAGATGATACTGTACGGATATGGAAAACCACAACCGGTCAAGTGGTACGCCAGTTCGATCTTCCGGATTTTGTGAATTCAGTTACATTTTCCTCTGATGTAAAGTTTGTGCTGACGATAGACAGTGATAATACTGCACGGATATGGGACATAGCAACCGGTAAAGAAGTGTGTAAATTTGAGTTAGACGCAGCTACGGGGGCTTCGGGGGCGTTCTCACCTGATGGAAAATTAGTAGCAATAGTAACTTGGGATCCATTTCTGTCGATATGGGAAGCAGCATCAGGAAAAAGAATATGCCGACTCGTAGAAGACAATGTATCTAATACAGTTGCATTTTCTCCTAATGGAAAATTTGTTGTAACATCAGGTTATGATGGAATCGCACGAATTTATATGGTAGAAGGACAAGAAGTCTATACACTTCAAGGTCATACAAAGGAAGTGCGTTCGGCATCATTTTCTCCTGACGGAAAATTTGTGGTAACGGCAAGTTTAGATGGAACTGCCCGAATTTGGGGTGTGACAAATATCTCCAATCCGATAATGTTGCGAAAATTACTGCCGCTTCCGCCAGTGGAACAAAAACCTAAATCAAACAATTCCGAGAAATCTGAAAATGAAACCGTTGCAGAAAATAAAAAACAAAATTCCATTATAACATCTATTCGAAATTCCGTTAAAACAATTGAAAAATTTATATCAAAAAATTATTCAATTTTTATCTGTTGCGGTATTTTATTTGTAATTTTATTTATAATTGTTTTCATTTTTACTACGATTTGGTTTAATGTTTGGATGAACTTTAGTTTTTTTTTACTAGGCATAGTGTCAATGTTTATAGCAATAATGATTTTTGGATGGATCGTATCCATCACAAATCAAAAAAATTCAGAGAATTCAGATTACCTACTTCCTTTATTCTTTACAACAATAATCGGTTTAATAATAAATTTAAATAACACTCATTCCTATTGGCAATGGTTTTCAGTCGGGGCATTATCATTAATTTTACTACTTTTAACAATTGTTTTAATAAGCGCAACCGTATCGAGTATAAATGATTATCGAAATAAAAAACGAAACAAAAAGAATTAGATTTTGTAACTGATCAAGTAAAATTTATTCCTTATACAATTTTCACTTTACTAACTTATGCGTCGTTTACCTATTTACATTTTGATTGACTGTTCAGTTTTAATGCGTGGTAAACTGATTGAATCTCTATTTTATGCTATTCCACTACCTCATTTTCAACCTAATTTTCTAAACAAAACAACCTCAGTAGCCCAAATGATCCCTTCCTCAACTAACCTCATTACCTCATTATTTACCTTTTTAATAAGGTTAGTTATGAGAGAAAATCATTTGCTACTGAGGTTGTTTCGTAAGAAAAATTAGGTTGAAAATAAGGTTTTTTTGTTCAATATTCTTACATATTCAAAAATTTTGTTAAAATATTATAAAAAGTACCTTCATTTTTTGTTGTAACAATATTTAAAACGATGCGACGATTACCGATTTACATTTTGATTGATGTTTCCGAATCAATGGTTGGCGAACCGATTCAAGCGGTTGAAACCGGTTTAGCGGAAATGTTTCGGACTTTGCGGAAAGACCCTTATGCTCTTGAAATGGCGTATTTGAGCATTATCACTTTTGGAACAACCGCGAAACAAATTGTACCACTTACAGAGTTGTCACAATTTCAAATGCCGAAACTATGTCTTGGCAGCGGTACGGCACTTGGTGCAGGTTTAGAGTTATTGGAAAAACGAATTGACGCCGAAGTGCAGAAAACAACCGCCGATCTTAAAGGCGATTACAAACCGCTTGCCTTTCTTTTCACCGACGGCGAACCAACCGATCATTGGCAAACAATTGCCGATCGTTTTATGCACAATCGGCATCTTCAACTTTGTGCAATCGGTTGCGGTCCTGATACGAATTACAAGACATTATGTAGAATTACCGAAATAGTTATTGCCGGTGATAAAGCGGATCAACAAACATTGTCCGCATTTTTCAAATTTGTTAGTCAATCCGTTTCAACAGCAAGTCAAGCAGTTGACAAAAATAGTGAATCAAAAATTTCGCTTGACAAATTACCGGTTGGTAGCGGTATTAAAGTTGTCGATGTTACCACGCCGCAACCAAAAATTGAACCCAATCGTTTTGTGTTCCTGCATTGCCGATGCACCAATACAAAAAAATTCTATTTGATGAAATATGTCAAAAATAATAACAATTTCAAAATTGCCGGAGCATTTCCGTTAGACGAATTTGATCAAACGGCAGGACCTGGAGTCGTGGTTGCGGCAGATCAATTGACCGAGACAGCACCGTGTCCGTATTGCGGTTCGCCAAGAGTGGGAAAATGTAGTTGCGGAAAAATGTTGTGTTTGCCGACGGCTCCGTTATCTGTACAACATTGTTCTGTAATTATTGCCGTTGACTGTTCCGGCAGCATGGATGGAGATCCAATGAAACAAGCACAAGATGCAGCAATGAAATTTGTTTCAAAAATCGACCTAAAACGTTTCACTATTGGTGTAATGGCGTTTGCAGACCGATGTAAGATGAAAGTCAATCCGACATCCGATTTTCAATCTATTAAAAAAAGTGTATTTTCGTTGAATTGTAGTTGGAACGGTGTTGGTTTCGGCAATAGTACGCATCCATTTACAAAAGCAAAAGAAGTTTTTGAGGCAGATGAAATAAACGGTAAAAAGGTACTCATTGTGTTAGCGGATGGTGTTTGGGAAAATCAGAAAAGAGCAATTCGTAGAGCAAAAGAATTACACGAATTGGGTATTGATGTGGTTGCTATCGGTTTCGGCGAAGCAGATAAGAAGTTTTTGGAAGCAATTGCCAGTTCGACTAAGGATGCAATGTTTACCGATTTAAGTAAACTTGGTAACACTTTTGAAAACGTTGCACAAAATCTTTTGACTGCTGGTGATTCCATTCG
>JAITDV010000518.1 GCA_031282385.1 Planctomycetaceae bacterium
CCGCCTTTAACTCCTCCGAGACCACCACCCCTAACCCCTCCGAAGGAGGGGAATAAGAATACGCCTCCGAAGGAGGCGAATAAGAAGAAGCCTCCGTCGGAGGCGAATTATTCCCCTCCTTCGGAGGGGTTAGGGATGGTCTCCTACAGGTTAACGAAAAGGTCTATTATCAAAATTAATTGACAAGGAGCCCCATTCAGATGCTCAAACGAACTCGCCGCGAACAAGTTGGCTACCTTTAAAACAACAAAAAGATTTTTTCAGGGACAACTAGATAATTCTGCATCTTTTGGGTTCAAAATATATGCCGAAATTGAATAAGATTTAATCATCTGCTCTTTTAATAAAAGTTGTTATGAATTTTGCAAAAGCCCAGTTTGATAACCTGCCCTAACATTCTCCACTTTAGCACTTGCACTTCGAGAAGTTTTAGTTTTTGTAAGGTAGTTATTCGTACACGCTGTTTATTTGACATTCAAAGAAACAAAAGAATAATTAACGTTACGAATATTATTTGCTGTGACTGAATAGTTACATTAATTCATCAGTCAAATCGTAGAACATTAATTGTTACGCAAAAACATTCGACTAAATAGTTGTGCGTAGATTTTTTGAAATTCCCCTGTTGACTTTTTCATTTGGTATAATAAAGTATCGTATCTCTACTGGATTGTTTTGTTTTGGAATTTGGTTGGAGTCGTTATTAGTGGTAAACAAAAATGTAACTATTCATTCGGTAGCTCTACACGCAAAATATTTATGGCATGCAGGACACGGCGCGGCACAGTAACCGATTATACTGTTCGTCCTATAAATTGCGTAACTCAAGAGCGTAAAGCCTACTTTCCAAGAGGTAAGCAGGCGAAGGTAAAAGAAATTAAAGGTATGAACAGTTTAAAAACATACTCATTGACCTTGCCTTAAAAGAACGAAAATTCCATTGGGTAATGACAAATAAATTGCTGCATTTTTTTGGTGTTTTTTTTATTTAGTAACAATTAACTTTTTTTGGAGATGTTATGATTAGTATTGATCTCAAAGATCGTGTTGCGATCGTTACGGGTGCGACGCGAGGAATAGGTTATGGAATAGCGCAGGCTCTAGTAACCAATGGCGCTAAAGTGTCTATAATTGGCACGAATCAAGACCGGCTGAAATCGGCTCTTGAATCTTTATGCAAATTTGAACCGCATGTTGACGGTTATATTTGTAATGTTTCTGTGACGGAAGAAGTTGAGAATACGGTCAATTCTGTGTTGTCGAAACATGGTCAAATTGATATTTTGGTGAATTGTGCGGGCATAACGCGCGATGTTCCGCTTGGAGCAATGAAAGATGATCAATGGGATGAAGTTATTGCGATAAATTTGCGAGGACCGTTTTTATTTACGCGTGCTTGTTCAAAACCGATGCGGCGGGCAAGAAAAGGACGTATTGTCAACATAACAAGTATTGTTGGCATGATGGGCAACAAAGGTCAAGCAAATTATTCGGCGTCGAAAGCAGGACTAATCGGCTTTACTCGCACGGCAGCAAAAGAATTAGCTGGCAAGAATATCACAGTCAACGCGATTGCGCCGGGTTTTATTGATACAGACATGACGGCGGTATTGCCGGAAGTTTTGAAAAATGAGATGTTGAGCCGCACGCCGCTTGCAAGATTCGGGCAAGTTGATGATGTTGCTAATGCTGTACTATTTTTTGTAAGTGATGAAGCTTCTTTCATAACCGGTCAAATTTTGACAGTTGATGGCGGCTTGACAAGGTAACAAAAAATTCACTGTCAATTATAGGTACTGTCTATTGTCGAAATTAATCCTACTGATAGGTTTTAATATTTTTTTGCAAATTGGAGGTTATATCTTTGATATTGAATTTTACGCCGAAACCAAAGGTTAAACGTATAATTTCGCTTCTTCTTGCCGGCGGTGCGTCGGATTGTATTTTGGTTGGCGGTTTTGTGCGGGATCTTTTTTTGGGGTTGCGGTCGAAGGATGTAGATATTGAAGTTTATGGTCTGACTTATGAGAAAATATTTCAGATTCTTAAACGTCATTTTCATGTCAATTTTGTTGGACAAAGTTTCGGAACAATAAAAGTTGACAATGAAATCGATATAAATATTCCGAGAAGGGAATCAAAATCAAGAGTCGGACATAAAGGATTTGACTTTTTATTTGAACCGAATCTTGATTTGCATACAGCGTTTTCGCGCCGTGATTTTACGATCAACGCAATTGGTATTCGTTGTGACGGGTCGATTTATGATCCGTTTGATGGTCGTAACGATATTGAAAATAAAATACTGCGTGCGCCGACTCATGAATTTTGTGAGGATCCGCTTCGGGTGTTGCGCGGGATGCAATTTGCGGCGCGATTCGGTTTTACGATGGAGTCAGAAACAGTTGAACACTGCAAACGAGTTTTCAATGAATTTAACACACTTTCGGCAGAGCGGGTTTGGAGCGAATGGTCGAAATGGGGGTTAAAAGGAATAGAACCGTCGCGAGGTTTATTTTTGTTACAAGAAACCGGTTGGATACAACATTTCCCTGAAATTGCCGGTTTAATAAACGTAACGAAAATTCATCAGACAAATTCAACTGATAAAATTTGTGATTCCGAAAATGCATTTGTCAACACGGCGAAAATATGTGATGTTGCCGTCAAGATTGCAGACGAATTTAATTTTGATGACGATGAGCGTTTGGTGTTAATTTTTGGGGCGTTATGTCATAATTTTGGCAAGACAGACTTAAACAAGATTGACGGCAAAATAGACAACGATTTATCGTTTCAAAAAATGTACGGTTCAATTTCCAACTTAAAATCCGGTACAAAATTTCCTAATTCTGTTTCTCCATCGTTGCATTTAGCAAATCAATTTTTAGAACGTTTTAAACCTCCGTTGCGTATATTGGAACGTGTACTAGCAATTGTTGGAGAGCGGTTGACGGAAAAATTCGTATCGGAACAATGTGTAATTGATAATGTTATTTTACGTCGGCTTGCAGTGCGTCTTGAGCCGTCTTGTATTCGGATTTGGACGGCGTTGTGCAGAGCAATGATATTGGCGGACGGTAATACTAATTTGATTAGACAAGTTGACGAATGTGAATTGCGGGCGGCAAAGTTGGGCATAATCAATAGTAAACCGAAACCAATTTTGCAAGGTCGCGATTTGGTTACGATTGGCGTAAAACCTGGACGCGAAATGGGAAAAATTCTCGACTACGCTTACGAAGCACAACTTGACGGAATTTTTAACAATATTGATGAAGCGATTATTTGGTACAATAATTATTGCCGTGATAAATTGTAGTGAAAAATTATTTTTCGTTACATTAATATAAAATTTATTTTCAATTCATAATTATTATTTTTTTCAATGCGTTACCATAAAGTTTGTGTTGAGTTATTTTCTTATACGTTACCTGAAGAAGTTGTAACAACAGCGGAGCTTGAGTCTCGTCTTTTTTCGCTTTATGAACGTTTAAAGTTGCCTGAAGGTCGTCTGGAGATACTTACAGGAATCAAGGAACGCCGTGTATGGAAAGCATGCACTTCGCCGGGGCAACAAAGTGTTGTTACCGCCCGCAAATTAATAGATAACAGCGGAATTGATCCTTCATTTATCGGTGCGTTGATACATGGTTCGGTGTGTCGTGATTATCTTGAACCGGCGACAGCGTGCGGTGTTCATCGCCAACTTGATTTACCGGAGTCAAGTTATGTTTATGATGTCTCAAATGCGTGTCTTGGAATAGTGAGCGGTATGATTCAAATTGCAAACATGATTGAGTTGGGTCATATTCGGGCAGGTATAGTTGTCGGCACGGAAAGCTCACGGTCATTGATGGAAGCAACTATTCGCCACTTGAACGCAGATCAAACACTAACACGAAAAAGTGTCAAGCCGGCGTTTGCATCTCTTACAATTGGTTCGGGCAGTGCGGCGGTGTTGTTGACACATGAAGATATTTCGCAAACAGGCAACCGTTTACTTGGCGGTGTGATTCGGGCAAGAACAAAATTTTGCGATTTGTGCCGCAGCGAAACAGACCAATCAGGCGGAGACTCAATGAATCCTCTTATGAATACAGATTCGGAAGCTCTAATGAACGAAGGCGTCGCAGTAGCAAAAGATGCTTTTGAAGATTTCTTGCAAGAAATGAATTGGAATCGCTGTGATATTAATCGGATATTTTGTCATCAAGTCGGCAAGGCACATCAACAATTGCTTTTTGACAAATTGCAGTTACCAAATGAATTAAATTTTTCCACACTTGAATTTCTCGGTAACACCGGCAGTACCGCCTTACCAACAACAACAGGAATCGGTTTAGAATCAGGCATAGTAAATAACGGATCAAAAGTTGCATTGTTGGGAATTGGATCAGGTATAAATTCAATTATGTTGGGCATACAACTTGGGACAAAAAATTAAAATTCACGAAGTTTTAAGTTGTTCTCACTTTAAATTTCGTTTACATTTCGTCTGCTTACCCAGCGGAAAGCAAGCGGCGGTGAAGGAAATTAAAGTGTGAACAGTTTAAAAATATTTAAAATCGGTCTTGCGTTGGATTGGAAAAATTTTTATTATACTCTTCACACCTTAAAATTCGGTTTTCTTTTTTGTAAACAACAAAAGAGAAATTAAACTATTCACACTTTAAATTTCCTTCACCGCCGCTTGCTTACCTATCGGAAAACAAGCTTTTATGCTCTTGAGTCGCACAATTTATAGTACGAACAGTATAGAGATATTGCAACCATGAACACTATCTCAAAAAAAAGATAATTCAAGTGTGATGAATATGTACAGAACGATTTTTTTGTTTTTTTATGTTGTGCAAGTTTATTGTTATTTAGTGTTGGGTGTGATTTAGGGTTGGGATGTGTTTGGGAATAATTGGTTAATTTACTTTACAAATTGAAATAAAATGACGGTGCGAAGTGTATTTTATACAGTTGCAGTATTAGCTTCTCTGGGGACGGTTGGCGCCGTCGTGAGTAATCCGCAAATTGTTCAACAAGGAGCTGCATTGCTCGGTTTGGCCAACAATAAAATTGAAGAAACGGATACTAATAATTCCAGCGAGGACTTGATGTCGCAATTTCTTCGATCAAATGCCCCAAACGTAACTCAACCAAATTCCGTCAACACGAAAACTTCACCTTATACTAATACCTCTGCGCCTCCTTCCATTGCCAGTACTCCTTTTCCTGTATTTCCGTCAACACCGGATTTTACACCTGCGAATTCTATTCCTTCAACACCGCCAATTTCCGCACCAACAACTCCAATTCCAACTCCAACACACAACTCTACAGTATTTTCGGCGATCTCCTCTGTATCTCCATCACCTATAGTTGCATCTCCGGTTGCGTCTGACAACTCTTTCATTAATGCTAATTCCACACCATCGCCAACTCCGTCAATTCCATCAACTCTGCCGATTCCTCCGATTCCGCCTGCAAATGTATTTCCGTTACAAGAAATACCAACACCTACGGTGCCGGCTGCTGCAAACACTGAAAAAAAATTACCGACCGACAACACAACGCCCGCACATAAAATCACCAGCAATAAACAACAAAATTCAAATACCGATTCAGACAATAATAGTAATAATTTTGACGACTGGAGTGATCCTATTTTTTTTGCATCGGCATCAACAAATCTGTCAAAGCCGACGGCTAATTCTACAAATTCTGCCGTATTGTCTTCGGCGGGAGTTGACAAAATTAATACTCAGGCGGGAGATTCGTTTACATCGCAAAATGTAAATGTTTTCGGACAACATGCGGCAAATGGAAATATTACCAACAAAACCGACAACAGTGTATTTGATAATGAACCCAAAAATATTAATGGATTTGCACCGATTAATCCTGATTCAATTTTTCCCAACGCGAATCCGCCTTCAACTAAACTTGCAAACGATGGAGTTATTTTACCACTGCCGCCAACACCGCCGTCGGCTTCACCGGAGTTACCGTTGCCGTCTGTAGTTTCGCCTGTTGCGCCTAAGTTGCAACATAATTCCAATTTGGTCATAAACCCGTCGGTTATTTCGGAAGAGGTGTCTTGTATTGGGACGGAGACGGTTGCACGTGTTGGTTGTGATGTGATATTGATGTGTGATATTTTGCCGCAATTGCGCAGGTTTGGTTATCGGTTGTTACGGGACAATATGAGTTCGCTAACGCCGGAACAACGCGCATCGGTTACGGAAGATGATAAAAATCAAATGTTGGCAAAATGTATAGAAATGAATTATCAAGAATTTCTAAAAATGCAAATTGAAGGTTCGTTGGTGTACAATGATTTTTTGATGACGATGCCGAGAGAGCAGATCGCTGTTTATGAGAAACGTTTGAACGAAGAATTTGATCGGAAGGACGTACCAGCAATGATTAAAGAGTTCAGAGTTAACGGCAATGTTGAGTTAAAGAGATTTTTGGAGGAGAAGCTTGGGAGTTCTCTTGAACGTGAACGAATGTTAGCAACACGGAATAAAATTATTCAGATGTGGGTTGCAAGAACAATTCAGGAGTCGGATGTTGAATCGACTTACGATGAGTTGAACGAATATTACAAACAACATCTAAACGAATTCACTACAAAAGAACGAGTACGATGGAAGGAAATGGTTGTACTCTATTCAAGTTTCAGCAACAAACAAGAAGCATTTAAAAAAATAAATTGGTTACTTGGAGAAGTACGGCGCGGAGTTAATTTTGAAGGATTAGCGAAGTTAAATTCAGAAGGATTGACAGCTCCCGAAGGCGGCGTAAGAAACTGGACAAAAAGGGGTGATATTTCGTCAAAAATTATTGAAAACATAATTTTTGAAATGCCGGTAAATCAAATCAGCAACATAATCGAAGCCGAAAATGGATTGCATATCGTTATTGTTACGGATCACGAAAAAGAAAAAATTGTCCCATTTATTGACGCGCAGGCAAGCATAAGAAAAAAAATAAAAACAGAACGATTACAAAAAAAACAAATAGAATATTTTGAAAACCTAAGACAAAAATATCACGTTATCATCCTGCGAAAAGATTTCAATATAAATATGGCAACCCCCATAAGCAGACCATTAAATTAAGGCAACTTCTAAAGACCTATTTTTTACAGAATTATTAAAATTTTCAGAATAGACAAATTTAGACAATAAATTTATTTTATCCGCGATTGACATAAATTTGCACAAATAATTCAATTCGTAATCTTTCGTGAAAATTCGTGGACAAAATGAGTTTTTATACTGTTCGTACTATAAATTGCGGGACTCAGGAGTACAAAAGCCTGCTTTTCAATAGGTAAGCAGGCGGAGGTAAATTAAATTTAAAGTGTGAACAGTTTAAAAGTTTCCTAAATCTGCTGAAATATTACTTATTTTTTTATTTTGATTTTATGAGAGTGAAAAATTTTATTGTTTTTTTGGTATTTGTGTTTATTTGTCCGCGTATTTTTGCGGTTAATCCGGATGATCGTAGGGTTGACCGTGTGGAACTTAAAAGGCAACTTTTGAACAGTGCCGAAATACTTGAGAAATCTGGTGAAGTAATTTCTCGATCTGCTGAGTATGTTTATCCTACGATTGTTCATATTGAGGTCAAGCGACTCCGTGCCGCGCAACCGTCGCGAGGTCGTGATTCGCGTAATGTGCAAATTGAAGTTGAGGATTCGGGCAGCGGTTTTATTACGCGGATTGATAAGAAAAATTATGTTATCACGAATCAACACGTTGTTGGCGGAGTTGATTTGGATTCGATTATTATTCATACGTTGGACAAACGAATGATTACACCGAAACAAATACACACAAATAACGAATTTGATCTTGCACTAATAGAGTTGGATGCGAATTTAACGCCGGTTGATATTGGTGATTCGAGCAAGGTGCGGGTTGGGGATTTAATTTTGGCGATTGGGAGTCCGTATGGTCTGGAACGGAGTGTTACTATGGGAATTATCAGTGCAACTTCACGAAGAAAAATTCCCGCATCCAACGGACAAGCTCCATCGTGTGAATTTTTCCAAATAGACGCCGCAACAAATCCAGGCAACAGCGGAGGACCGGTTTTAAACATCAAAGGCGAAGTAATCGGCGTTATTACCGCTATCGCAACAACAGGCGGAGGAAGTGAAGGAATCGCATTCGCTATTCCAATAAACGATGTTTTACGTATTGCAAAACAGATCGCCAATGGCGGAGTTGCGTTGCGGTCTTATATTGGCGTTAGTTTTCATAATATTTTTGGCAGCAGAGAGCATAAAAAAATAGGATTGGATCGAATGATAGGAGCGCATATTAGTCGAGTTTTACCGGATTCGCCGGCGAGTGAAGCTAATATACAAGTTGACGATGTTGTGATTAAGTTAAACGATATAGAAATCGAAGACGGCTACCATTTGAATAACCTTATTTGCCAGTCAGAAATCGGAAAACAAATCGAGTTGACAATAAGAAGAAACAAAAAAGATATAAAAATTAAAATCACTCCGTCAGGAAAGGTAAGCAGATAAATTGTAAATTGTAAGTAACTATTCTGACGCGGAATTAAATTATTATTTAGGAAAAGGGAATAGGAGCGAATCAGACAAAAAACGCAACGCTCTAAAATAAACAACCGTAATTATTCAGTGGAATTTTTGGAGAAGGTAAAACTTTTATATCACCTAATTTTTTGTACCTATAATCAAAATTGACGACCGATATGTGTTTTAGAGTAACCCTTACAGGGTTGACGATGTGTTGTCGTTACCTTCACGGAAACTCCTACGAAGTAACAGTTGTCATGCCCGTGAAAGAAACGACTTCAAACCTTTTAAGTTAAAATGCAAAAAAACGTTTTGCAAAAGTTCAGTTATAATTTATTTCAATGAATGATATAATTTTTTCTAGTCCTGTTTTTAAGGTTGTCAAACGGTTTATAACCGGTCGTAGTGGTAATCAACTTGAGCGGCATATTGTGATTCATCCAGGAGCTGTGGTTGTATTGCCCGAGTTGAGTGACAATCGTGTTGTGCTTATTCGTCAGCATCGTGTTGCGGTTGATGAAGAGTTGATTGAGTTGCCTGCGGGAACGATGGAGTCAAATGAAGAACCGATTGTTACGGCAAGACGTGAATTGATTGAGGAAACAGGTTATGTTGCGGAGTCGGTAACGCATATTATGACGTTTTTTACTTCGCCCGGATTTATGAAAGAAGAAATGCACCTATTCCACGCAAAAAATTTAATTCAGGGACCAACAGCAATGGAAGATGGTGAAAAAATCGAAACGATAATTGTATCACTTGCAGAAGCAATGGAAATGATTACCAAAGACGAAATCCACGACGCTAAAACCATCATCGGACTCTATTGGCTGCACAACAAAAAACAATGTAACTATTAAATAAAATTTGTAATATTTCAGTGGAATTAGCGTTTTGAGTTAATTAATAAATCTATTTCGTAACTATTAAGCAGCAAGATTCAATTGTTTAGAAAAAGAGGTTTAGGAACAAAGCAGACAAAAACGCAACGTTCTAAAGTAAACAACCCTTATTTATCCAATTTCCCTTAGTAGCAGACAAATAAGGGTTGGAATATTAGAGCCGTTCGGAAAATTATGTTGTTCCGCGCGTATTTAAATTGTTCACACTTTAAGTTTCCTTCTCCGCCGCTTGCTTATCTATCGGAAAGCAACTTTAACGCTCTTGAGTCACGCAATTTATAGTACAAGAGGTAAACCACCCCTACCCCCTCCGAAGGAGGGGAATAAGAATACGCCTCCGATTGAGGCGAATAATTCCCCTCCTTCGGAGGGGTCAGGGGTGGGATCCTACAGGTAACGAAAAGGTCTAGTATACTCTTTTTACTTTAAAAAACCTTTTTTGTAACGAAAAAGTTGTATTTTTTTTATGATGGGATGTGGAATTTTTCAGTTGC
>JAITDV010000624.1 GCA_031282385.1 Planctomycetaceae bacterium
AATTTTGATAATTCTGTAAAATAAGTTTTTAGAAGTTGCCTAAAAGTTGTTAAGAATTTTGCAAAAGTCCAGTTTAACTTGAATTTTCCTTTACCGCCGCCTGCTTACATACCTGAAAGCAGCTGTTACGCTCTTGAGTCCCGCAATTTATAGTACGTGAAGTATATTTATTCGATGTATTTTTTTGCGGCGATAAAATTTTGGAAGGCTGGTTTTAAGGTTCTGTTTGCATCGATTAGTCCGGCAAACGGGACTTCATACGGTTCAATTACTTTGGTATCTTCACAATCATCGTTTACATCTTGCAATGTTCCCCAGAATACACCTTGTACAACTCTCCGACCAAGAAGCGTATTCAACAACAAATTCACCCAAAACTGTTGCATATTTTCCGACCATTGTTTTACAGATAATTTATCGTTTTCGAGCGGATCTCCTGAAGCTGCACTTGGTACAGTAATGGAAACGTAAACTTTTTTACCCAAAAATCCCCATTGGTCAACCATATTACCTATCGTAACCGGATCGCGTGGAAAAGTTGAACGATTGTCCACACCGAAATTCATCTCCATCATAACAGCATCAATCTCCGAACAATTCAACAATAACTCCGCCAACTGAATATTGTCCAACCCCGTTACATAATCCATCGAATACTCGCTCCAAGGACGATCAATACTCACAATAATAGTCTTTTCCACACCTATCATTCGCATTCTTTGCGCAAGATGCCGCACCAAATTAACCGCCCGCAACGCAGGAATAGACGGAATATTGCACGAATTGAATCTGCTTGCCAAAATCCACGAATGCACTTGCGACCCGAATCTTTCAACAATTGCATGTACAAATCTTATTGCCCGCCTTTCCCAAAAATCATCGACATTCAAATGCGGCGTAAGCCAAACAGGAATCGCATTCACATCAAAACAAAGAAGCGGTCCCATTACAATCTGGAAACCATAACGCGACGCAATTGCTAATTTCTGTTCCAATATTTCCCATTGGAAAATATCTTGTTGCGGTTCAATTTCACGCCACGTCGGCATTGGCAACACCGCATGAAACGCTTCTTGTAAATAATTTGCGTACAGATCAAATTCATACAAGGAATTTATCGGATGCGAATGAAGCCCGATTCCAAGTGTTATCGGCAACTTCTCCGAACTCCGCAACCTCCACGCTAATGACTGCTCCGTGTAAGATTTGACAACATCAATTGTCAACGTACTCAATTCTTCCAAAACTTGCATTAGCTCTTTGTCAATGTACTCTAAATCATAATTTCCGACTGCAAGTTTAGAAAATTTACGTGATACTGCGGTTGTCCGCGCCGCAAAATCGGCAGACGGACGAAATCCCGTCATTTGCCACTCAAATACCCGCCGTAATAAACGCCCAAGCGCGCCTCGAACAAGCTCCTTTGTTAAAATATAAGTACGTGATTGAGAGGGTAGAGATTCTGTTGACTCCATTACCATTCCGAGTTGTGCATTTGTCCAGAGTACATGTACTGTCCCGCTGCCGTTTGAATCAGAATGAACAACAAGTTCATTGCCTTCAATCGTCATCTCCGTAGGTCGCGGTTGTCTGCCCCAACCGGCAAAATAACCAGTTCGCAAAAATGATTCCGGCACAATGCCAGACGTAAAACGAAATCGTAAATCAGCCATTAATTAATAATATTGTTCACATAAATTTTATGAAATGTTCGTAATTGAACTTTCAGTAATACACAAATTTACTTGCCGGCAAATTGATTTCATACTTTTTGCCGTTAAATTCTAAAGTACGTTCAGTGTAACTGTACAACGAAACAAAATTCGCATAAACAATTTTTTGAAACGAAAAATATACAAAGTCATTCTTTCGTGTACGTGTAAGGTAATAACAAACTGTTCACAATTTAAATTCCATTTACCGCCGCCTGCTTACCTATCGGAAAGCAGACTTTTACGCTTTTGAGTCGCGCAATTTACAGGACAAGTAGTATATGCAGGCAAGTATATATGGATAGTTTGAAATATACCAATCAAAAATAAACGTTGCACATTGTATCAGACGTTATCCCTGTCAACTAGTATCCGCCTGGCAAAAAATCCTGTAACAATTTTTATTTTTTTATTTTACATTCAATAAATTTTTCCCATTTTAACTAACAGGAATTTTTGTAAACGAATATTTCTGCAATAAATCATAAAATAAAAATTTTCGTATCTATTAGACCTTTTCTCTAACCTAAAAATACATCAACGCAACAAAAAACCAACGAAAAACCGTCTTTAACTCCTCCGAGACCACCCCTAACCCCTCCGAAGGAGGGGAATGAGAAGACGCCTCCGAAGGAGGAGAATAAGAAGAAGCATCCGAGTGAGGCGAATAAGAAGACGCCTCCTTCGGAGGCGAATATTCCCCTCCTTCGGAGGGGTCAGGGGTGGTCTCCTACAGGTTAGCGAAAAGGTCTAATATACGCTCAAGGCTGGATTTGATACCAATTATGACGGTTACTTACAAACATCCGAAGCCACTCACTCAATTAAAATTAGAATTTTGTCTGTAAAAGTAACGCCCGAAGATGCAGGCGGTGCAATTGGAGCGGTACCGTTAACTGAATGTATGTATAAGAGACTAATAACTTACACTGCTGACATTCCTGATGTCGATGAAGTATCTCCAACCAATAATGTTCATGGTAATCCTGTAAGTTATTTTCCAGTAACTCTTGTTAACAATCCAGATACCTTTAACTGTAATACCATTAGCCCAACTTACAATACGTATGGAGACAACGAAATACGATGCTTAATAAAAGAAATTGAGCAAAAACCAATAATACATAAAGATCGTGATTGGGGAGCTGATAAAAATAATCCCAATTGGTAACAGAGGTTTATTCGTTTATTTAAGGTAGTTTTAAACTGTTCACACTTGAATTTTCCTTTACCGCCGCCTGCTTACCTATCGGAAAGCAGGCTTTTACGCTTTTGAATCATGCAATTTATAGTACAAACAGTATAATATGCCATATTGGATAATTTTAATTTTGTCGTTTTTTTTGACAATGATAATTGTCAATGGGGAATGTTTTGCTAAAACGCGTCCTATTGGATTCAGTGCGTCTTATAAACGTTTGGATGTAGATGATTGGAATTTTATCAAAAAAAATATTAATATCATTTTTACATTTAGCACATTGCAGGAAGCTTTGGAAAAGAATGATGAGCTTCCCGATTTAGTTGTAAGAATTGGCAAAATTAATTGGACAACAGAACAACGTGAAGAGATCAGTAATTATTTATTACAAATATTAACTGGAATTTTTGTACAAAAAGGATTTATTGATTCGATAAAAAATAAAAAAGTTGTATTCGAATCGGGCGTAACCTATCAAGGTAGTTGTGTATATGAGATGGTTTATGCTTATGGTCGAGTTTGTAATGATATAGATGTTGATAAAGTTGAATTGATTTGGGTTAAAAATATGGATAATTCAGATTTTTCTAATGGATTAAGATATTTTTTAATAAGTGTTTTAGAAATGCAAATAAAATCAAAAAAGACTATTGAACTTGCAAAAAAATGGCAAAAACAACTGACCTCTGACAAGAATATGCTTCAAAGATTAAAGACAGTAATTGAGTATCACGAATACGCTAAAATAGAATCCGAAAAAATTGC
>JAITDV010000146.1 GCA_031282385.1 Planctomycetaceae bacterium
TTCTCTCATGTTCCGAAATCGAATCGTAACTATTCAGTCGGTATTTACAAATGCGCATTATGTGGTAATTTAATGGTGATTTGAAAATGAGATGTTTTGTAACGGGTAACCTCTAATAATTCATTTTATCCACGAATTTTCACTAATTAACACGAAAAAATTTGTGAAAATCCGTGTCAATTCGTGGACAAAAAAGTTTTTTGAGATTGTCCGATGGTATTTTTAAACTGTTCGCACTTGAATTTTCCTTTACCGCCGTCTGCTTACCTATCGAAAAGCAGGCTTTTACGCTCTTGAGTCCCGCAATTTATAGTACGAACAGTATAGAGGTTACCGACGGAATTTTGGTCAAAAAATTAGTTGCAAAATTTCATTATAGTTACGTTTCATAGTTGTCAAAAAACTGAAGATCGGAAAAAAATTAATGGTTACAATTAAAAAAAATCCTACAGCAATTCAGGCAGAATTTATTGAGCGTTGGAATACCGAATTAGACAGGAGTACGCCGGAAGAAATTTTACAATGGGCTTACACCACATATTCGCCGAAATTGACGATGGGAACTGCATTGGGAAATAGCGGTTGCGTTATCTTGTCGATGCTTGCAAAATTAAATTTGTATATTCCTATATTTAATCTCGACACTGGTTACCAATTTCCCGAAACACTCGAATTACTTGACCAAATCAATACCAAATACGGACTCGGAATAGTTCGGTGTTCATCTGAAATTTCTGTTACAGAATTTGAAACAATTAACGGCGGTGCGTTGTATGAGTTGGATTCGGATCGGTGCTGCTATGAAAGGAAAGTGAAAGTATTAGAATCAATAGCACCAAAATATGACGCTTGGATTTCCGGTTTGCGGCGTGATCAAAGTTCAACCCGTGCCAGTACGCCTGTTATTGGTTGGGACGCCAAATTCGGATTAGTTAAAATTGCCCCTTTAGCCCACTGGACAAACAAAGACGTTTGGAAAAGAATAGTTGAAGAATCCATTCCTTACAACAAACTATACGATCAAGGTTACACGAGCATCGGTTGTAAACCTTGCACCCGCCCAACAACCGCCAATGAAGATGAACGCGCAGGTCGATGGGCTGGAAAACAAAAAACCGAATGCGGATTACATTAGACCTTTTCTCTAACCTAAAAATACATCAACGCAACAAAAAAACTACAACGAAAAACCGCCTTTAACTCCTCCGAGACCACCCCTAGCCCCTCCGAAGGAGGGGAATAAGAAGATGCCTCCGAAGGAGGCGAATAAGAAGATGCCTCCGAAGGAGGCGAATAAGAAGATGCCCCCGAGAGAGGCGAATAAGAAGACGCCTTCGGAGGGAGGCGAATAATTCCCCTCCTTCGGAGGGGTCAGGGGTGGTTTCCTACAGGTTAGCGAAAAGGTCTATTGGTAATTTGAAATTCAGAATTGAATTTACAGAAGGTAACTTCTAAAAACCTATTTTTGATGGAATTATCGAAAATTTCAGGATAGACAAATTTAGACAATAAATTTATTTTATCCGCGAATTGACACGAAATTGCGCAAATTATTTAATTCGTGATCTTTCGTGAAAATTTGTGGACAAAATGAGTTTTTAGAAGTTCCCTAAATAAATACCAAAATTTTAACAAATAATTTTAACCTTAACCTAAAAAACATGAGCCAAATAGAACCGCATGGCGGAATGACAGAACTTGTTAATCGTACAGTTGCCTCCGATAGAATTGAATCTTTTAATTCGCGAACGGCACAATTACTCAAAATACCAGTGAGCGACGCAGACCTCTCAACAGTTTATCGATTTGGCGACGGCGGTCTTACACCGCTTGAAGGACCAATGGATGAGACGACATTTTATAGGGTTCTTGACGAATCTGTAATTGAGCTTGACCAAAAAAAATATGCCTGGACAATTCCTCTTTCATTGCCTGTAACCGAAGAACTCGCCAAACAAATCAAAATCGGTCAAGAAGTAGCTATTGTCAACTCTGCAAACGAAATTATTGCGGCGTTGGTTGTGTCGTCTGTATTCTATTGGGACAAATTGAAATATCTAACAAGCGTCTATCTTACCGACCGAATCGATCACGCCGGCGCAGATATGATACTCAAACAAGACGTAGATAAAACTTTTTTACTCGGCGGGAAAATAATTGTTCTGCCACAGCCAAAGAATAATCGTTACAATAAATATATCTTGTCTCCGCGTGAAGTACGTCAATTACTTTCGGAACGCAGTTGGGAACGTGTTGTAGCATTTCAGACACGTAATCCATTGCATCGGGCGCATGAATATGCGTTGGTCTATGGTCTTGAAGAATTGCTGCGTCGCGGTTACAACGCCGGCGCGTGCCTGAATCCATTGGTAGGCGAAACGAAATCCGATGACGTCAACGCCGAAGTACGAATGAGAACTTATGAGGCATTGCTTGAAAACAAATCACTCGGCGATGGAGACACCGATACGGAACTTTGGCGTAAAGTTGGCGGTTCGTTTATTGACCGTGTGATTCTGCTCGGTCTGGATATCAAGATGTTTTACGCCGGTCCAAAAGAAGCTGTCATGCACGCGATTTATCGGCAGAATTTTGGATTTACTGATTTGATTATTGGACGTAAACACGCCGACGCCCCTTATCACGACGGTTCCGCGATTTGGGGTGATTTCGACGCGCAGAAAATTTTCGATAACCTAAACGGCGAATTAAAAATTAAACCCCTCAACGTCGGATTTGCCGCATACTACGATTCAATTGGAAAAGTCGATTTGATGGATAATCATAAAGACGAGAACCCCGTTTTCATTTCAGGCAAAGATATACGTAAAACATTGCTGGAAGGCAAAGAAGTTGACCCGCGAATTATGCGGCAAAGTACTTCCAGAATATTATTCGACGCCATGAAAAATTCATAGAATTATGAATTCGGAATTTTTGATTTCAAAATGCAAGTTTTTTATAAGAATAGACCTTTTCGCTAACCTGTAGGAGACCACCCCTACCCCTCCGAAGGAGGGAATAATTCGCCTCACTCGGAGGCGTCTTCTTATTCCCCTCCTTCGGAGGGGTTAGGGATGGTCTCTGAGGAGTTAAAGGCGGTTTTTCGTTGTAGGTTTTTTGTTGCGTTGATGTATTTTTAGGTTAGAGAAAAGGTCTAATATGTAACTAGGTTTTCTGATTGTTAAACCCGCGTGGGTTTATCGAAAAATTACGTTTGAATATTTTAATTTTTTAGGAGCAAATATGTCTGGAGTTGAAGTTCATTGGCATGAACATGTTGTAACTCAACAAGAACGAGAGTTACTCAATAGTAATAAAGGTTGCGTGGTTTGGTTTACTGGTCTTAGTGCGTCGGGCAAAAGTACGATTGCAAATTTGGTTGACCTCAAGTTGTATCAATTGGGCAAGCATAGTTTTGTACTTGACGGAGACAATGTTCGTCACGGCTTGAATGCTTCTCCAAATATATTGCGAGAATCTCATGACGATGAGTTTGCACAACGATTCGGTCTTGGTTTTTCTGCACAAGACCGTGAAGAAAATATTCGGCGTATAGGTGCGGTTGCAGGTTTGTTTGCCGAAGCGGGAGTGATTGCAATTACCGCATTCATTAGTCCATACAGAACAGATCGTGATCGTGTACGTAAGTCATTGCCTAAAGATAGAGATTTCATTGAAATATTTGTCGATACGCCAATCGAAATTTGCGAACAACGCGATCCAAAAGGTTTATACAAAAAAGCGCGTGCAGGTCAATTAACCGGATTCACCGGAATTGATGCTCCATACGAATCTCCAATAAACCCCGAAATAACTCTCGACGGTAAAAAAAATACACAAGAATTAGCCGACGAAGTTATCAACTATCTAAAAGAAAAAAAAATTATTTAAAAGCAAAAATGGTAACTAGACCTTTTCGCTAACCTGTAGGAGACCACCCCTAACCCTCCGAAGGAGAGGAATTATTCGCATCCCTCGGATGCGTATTCTTATTCCCCTCCTTCGGAGGAGTTAGGGGTGGTCTCGGAGGAGTTAAAGGCGGTTTTTCGTTGTAGGTTTTTTGTTGCGTTGATGTATTTTTAGGTTAGAGAAAAGGTTTATTAATACGAGGTAACTTCTAAAAACTCATTTTGTCCACGAATATCCACTAATTTTCACGATTTTCAGGAATTAGATAATTTGTGCAAATTCTCGGATAGAATAAATTTATTGTCTAAACTTGTCAATTCTAAAAATTTTGATAATTCTGCCCAAAATAGATTTTTAGAAGTTGCTGTGACTGAATTGCTACATATCTGAATTTTATTAAGAATGGAAAATTTGCTCTTGACCTGCTTTTATGCAATTATTAATATCCGCTAATCGTGTGCGTTGTAACAAGACTGATTTTTACAACGTAATTAAATTGAATGTTTAAAATTTACAATAAATAATTAAGGAAACCGCAAATGTCACATACTATTCCAAACGTCAGCAGCTTCTTAAATATGCTCATCCCACAACGCGAAAATATCCACACAAAACAAGAAATATCACAAACAAACACCAACTCCACAAACACAAACACTGATTCTTTGACTCTCTCGCCGACATTGAACGCATTGCAGCAATTTCTAAGCATGAATGACTCAACTAACAACAACGGACAAGATGAATTAAATATGTCAAGCCTCGAACGACTTAAACAACAAGGCGAAATGCTCGCAAGTATGTTGCAGATGAAATTGAAAAATTTTGAATCAAATTTGATCTCGTCAATGAAAAACGCAGGAATAAATCAGACAACTCCAATAGATATTAAAAATGATCCAAATGGATTGAGTATTGTCAACGATATTCCAGATAAACAAAATATCCAAAATCTACTTCAAAACGACAACAATCTCCAAAATCAATTTCAAGACATCGCACGCCTCACAACTTTGCTCGATACCGTCAGACAACTCAACAACAATAATAATGTACAAAATAACATCTTGTCCGAAGCCGGCGCAAAATACGCACAACTCGCACAACAAACTACAAATAATCAACAAAATAATTTCAGAAAAAATGAATCAGATTTCATATTACACATTTTAGAATCAAACTCATCGTCAATGTTTTAAGTACGATCAATAATTTGTAATTGCCAAAGGTAATGTAATTATTCAGTTGCGAGTAACTTAGACCTTTTCGCTAACCTGTTGACCCCTCCGAAGGAGGGGTCAGGGGTGTGATCTCCTACAGGTTAGCAAAAAGGTCTAAGTTACGTTTATTTTGGAGTGCTGTTTTTTTGTCTGATTCGTTCCTATTCC
>JAITDV010000641.1 GCA_031282385.1 Planctomycetaceae bacterium
AATAATGAAATCACATTTTGTATATTTTCAGCAGAAATCTGCTCTTGTCCTTCAATGGTTAGATTTTCTTGATTCACAATTACTTCATTACTTTTCTCATTAGCTACAAGAATTGATACATGAAATAATGCAACTACAATTATCAAGTACAAATTATTAAGTACTAAATTTTTCATTATTATTTTCTCCATTTTATATAATGTATTCTTATACCAATGATTATTAGAAGAATACCTAACGTAATTAAAATATACCGTAATACATTTACTCGATACGGTGTATTTGTATGAAGATCACTTGTCAAATTATGTTTTCGTATGAAATCATCAATTGCTTTATCTTCATCAATAAGATCGCCAACTTTATATTCCATTTTATTTACCATATCGCTTACCATCGTTCCATCGGGAAAATTAATTTGAACCATATCAGAGGAAACAGACTGTAACAATTTGACATTTTTGTATTGAAACAACACTGTTTCACCATTGGCAAAATTGACTTTTCGTAGAGTGGTTGGTATCCAATTACCCTCACTGTCTTGGGCAGTGTCAATAATGAACTCATTGGCAAGAAATTCATCTTGTTTTTGTTTATTGGGCATTGTGTAGTAATATTTAGCATTAGTAATAAAACCATTTTTATTTATGTCATATTCAATAACAAGGCGAACCTTAACATTTTTCCTACTAACAAATATAGAAGTTATTGTCCATACTCCCTCACGTAATGAAACGATGGATTCAAGATTATTCTGTTTCGCCCATTCGGTTAAGTATTTCGACATACAATCGTGTTCATAAAATCCGCCGCCATTATCTTTAATATTATAACTTTTTCCTTCCACATCATAAAACATTAGCGGAAGACCAAGCCCTACTCCATTCTTAAAAGAACTGAATTTTTCATTCATTGGAGAATCTGTCATATCATTTGTCATAATTCCATAACTTGCAACGTCTTTCTCGGGAAATTTAGTTCCATGTTTGCATTGTTGCCACTCATAAAACAACTTGCCATCATAAGCAAATTTACTAATACAGGCAATATAATTTGCTGCTCCATCTTTCCATTCCGCAACACTTTTATCTTCAACAAAATACTTGCGATTAGTAAAATCATAGACAACTGATCTTTCGAGCAAAAGAGGCGGAGAAGCAATTGTTATTGCAGTAAATTGAATGCCCTGAAATTGTTTTTCAAGGCTTTTCATAACTGCAATTGCTTTAGTAGCGGAAATTTCTTCACCCATTACCAACGAATATACAAAAATATAAAAAAACACAAAAAGAATAATTATCTTATAATAATACATAAATACTCCTTAAACAGAAATGAGTTAATTCCAAATTACTAAACGATGTTTAATATTTGTACTTTCCAAAAAATATCAATAAAATAATATATTCATAAAGGTTTTCAATTCACCAGACAATCTACTTATTTCAGATGCATGAAATTTAAAAACCTCAAAAGTACAAAATTCTATTTTTAATTTTTGGAAAGTACAGCCAAATAAACTATTTACGCTTTAATTTTTACATATTTTCTCTTGATTAATCATCGGAAAACAGTTTTTTTGTTGTTTAAATCGACGAATTTTAAAGCGTTGGATATTCATCTTTTTTGTAATGAAAAGTTGATTCCGAACAAATAGATTAATACAAAATAACATTTCAAACTAAGCTAACAAACGGTACGTGTTCCTCCCCACGCGGGAACTACACCTCCATAAATTGTACTACAAATACAACCTTCTGATGTTTGTTCACAGCGTTTATCCAAAGATGTACATGTCTGAGTAGGTAAATCGGTAACACACGAATATGGGGATTCTGGATCTGAATTACATGTTTGGTTTGGAAGACCTTCCGCTATTCCACACACTTTTGCGTTAATTGACGCAAGACAGGTAATTCCATCATTTGTCGGACAACCTCCTGCGTCGTATTCACATGCAGACCCATTTGAACAGTAACCTTTAATGATCGTTGCACCTGCAACAGTTCTGGAAAGTGTTATCTCTGTTGCAGTTTCACCTGGCATTGTATTTGATAATACAGTCAGTAAGAACGCTGTAAATAACAATACACACCCTGAACCAACAATTACCATTGTTAAATAATTCTTTTTCATTTTTTACCTCATTTTTAAAAAAGGTTAAATTTTTACGGATTAAATTTTTCGTTAGCGTGAACACTCACAACGAACTCATTTTTTAACTTTATCCAAACCGGCGTTTGGACAAACCATTCGCGATCACGTTGAAGTGATCCATTTTTGACATGATTTTGTTTAGTATTTATGTGTTTTTGATACACCTCCTTTCCGGGAACTTCAAGAATAACCAGTTTTTCCAAGTTCTCATTGTTCGGGTGGTTTTCCAATTTCTCAAGTATCTCCTGAAATTTTAAACAGTCATGATGATAAAGTAAAACCGTCCATTCACCCGTTTTCAAGTCTTCTTGATTGAAATTGTTATTATCAAATTCAATGTACTCCAATAACGGAAATCTTTTACCAATCCAGTTATTGGGTTCCAATGTGATAGACTTTGCACCGTTATAAATGTAATGTTTTAGGATCGCAGGCGTCTCGCCTGCAAGAAACTACGAAACGTTATTTTATTATTGCGGGCGAGACGCCCATGATCCTACAAAAGACCATTTTAAGACAGTTTTTAGTATAGACTTTTCATTTTCTGATAAATGTGATTCTTCTGTCAAAGTCACAATATTGACGGACAACATCGCAAGCATTATCGGTACTGTCACAACCAACCAAATACCAACAACAGCAACAATTTTAATTTTTTGTTTTAATCCCGTCAATCCCTTCCAAAATATTTTTTTGTGAAAAATATTTTTTTTCGGTAAAAGAATCAACAACAATCCGGTAATCATCAAATCAAACGCCATCGTGATCCACGGATTTACGGTTACATTTCCGAAACAATTACACGATTTGAACCCCGAAATTGCTTCATAAAACGAAATTACTGAAAATATTGAAAACAAACCAATAGTAGCCAACCATGTTAGTTTTGGCAATAATCCGAAAATCAGCCAAATTCCAAAAAATAACTCAAATTCAACAACGAAAATATTGAACCACCGATTGTGTAGCAAACCTTCTCCCAACAATGGTGTTGTTGCTAACTGATGAGCTTTGAGTACTGCCGCAATTAAAAGGATCACCGCGATAATAAACCGCACCACAATCCAACGTCGATTCGTATCAATACGGCGTTCATTAAAACTAATATTTTGTTGCCTACATTCGGAGTTCATATCTTATTAACGGAATTTTAATGAAAAACATTTTCTCGTTTCTCAATTTGACTATATGGGTATTATAGCCATTACCCTTGAAAATTCGGTTTTATTTTTAGTTTTGGTTAAAAAGTCTAACAGATTCTTTCAACAGGAAATATTAAGTAACGATTTATTTTTATTCCTTGCGTCCTTTGTGTGATCTTTGTG
>JAITDV010000003.1 GCA_031282385.1 Planctomycetaceae bacterium
TGCGAAAACAGCTAAAATTTACGAAATTGCACTACAATCAAGAACATAACAAAATAACGTAACCGCTTGACACTAATCCGCAAATGCTTTTCGACTATTATCAATTTCAAAACGATTACCGCAATATCACTTCGTTCCTACTTGCCAAAGGGAATTTCTATACTGTTCGTACTATAATTTGCGGGACTCAAGAGCATAATTTATAGTACGAGCTGTATAGAAGTTGCCTTATGCGTTGGGGATAACATTTACCCGACGACCTCCGCGATCAAATTGTACTATTCCATCAATTATCGCAAAAATCGTGAAGTCATTGCCGGTGCCAACACCTTTGCCCGCATGAAATTTTGACCCGACTTGACGCACAATAATATTACCGGCACGCACAACTTCTCCGGCATATTTTTTTACTCCGCGTCTTTGTCCATTTGAATCGCGTCCATTACGGCTTGAACCTTGACCTTTTTTATGTGCCATTATAATTCTCCAATGATTTAATTTGTTCTTAATTTTTCATCAAGACTTTAAAACTGCTCACACTTTAAATTGCCTTTACCGTCGCCTGCTTACCTATCGGAAAACAGGCTTTTGCGCTCTTGAATCACGCAATTTATTGTACGAACAGAGTAAAATAACTAACCTAACAAATCCCAATTTTACCAACAAACCTGAAGTTACATAAATCCATTTGTAATTGAGCGTTCAGCAACATACACAAATTTATCTATGCTACAGAATTTTAAATAACAACTTGCCCTGAGTTATTTTTTGCAACAGATTAAATATCTTGCCGTCATAAACTATCGCAATCAATTTTGTCTTAAAATTATGTGTCAAATTACGTTGTGCTTACAATAAATATCCGGCTTATAATCCCGCAAAACCTCAAGAACGAAGAGCGGAGAATTTTATAGGAAAATCCACTCGTAATCAACCCCCCCCGTTTGACCAACTTGGAATTGATCGTTATCGATAGAGTATTTGTCGCCTTTCCGCCACCAGTTTGTTTTAAGAACTTTCCGTTCCATTTTTCGACCGTTGCCCGGCGTAATATTTTTGGGATCAACATCTTCCCACTTGTACGCATTTGTCAACCCGCTTACATAAACCGAAAATTTGTTTATACGGGGATCGACATCAAACCACATTGCAACTCCCCAATAATCTTCGCCGGATTTGAGTTGTTTATTACTGATACTGATGCTGGTTTCGGGTACGGATTTCATTCCTTCGCGGCGCATTATTGCCGGAATTGCCAACGGTAAAAATCTGTCAACATAAACTTGACGTTCCTCTTCCGTTTTGAAAACCATTTTGCCTGTTTCAGGATTTATGTCAGAAAACGTGTTCAACACCACCCGATCTGAAGCTAGAATAAATTGCGGAATAAAACGTATTGCCCTATCTTGCCCATTGCGAGGTACATACGTCCCCTTTAAATTCTGTAACGCCAAATAAGTATCCCCAGTAATTTCATAAGATTCAGACCCGTAATCAGATTGCTTTTTAATGTCTTCAATCATTGGTCTGTCCACTGGCTTTTCTATTTCAGTCCCAATCGAACCTTGTTTTTTGACATTATATTCCACATATTTTAAAACATTATCTTTACCGCCAATTGCGATTTTACGTTCTTTGATTACAGAAGTAACGTCTGCCGGTCCAGTGTTTTTGACATTGTACACAAGATACCAAACAACTTTCTTGTCCAATGTTCCTTCCTTGTTAGGAATGTCAACACCGATCACTCTCATCGGCTTAAAACTAAACTGAAGACACCAAACATCCCGCGTAAAACGAACATTACGCGCCCAATAATCACGATGCAAAACCGGATCACTCATTATTGTTTCCAGCAATGCTCTATCTTGATGAACCGGCGGAAGGTTTTCGAGAATATTTAATACTTCTGTCAAATTAGCACGGCTGAATGTCGGCGCGTAAGTTGAAGTATCGTGTGTCAATATATCTTTAGGGTTTATTACTGTACTTGCATTCGGAACCCCGCGAGGATAGAGCGACTTCAATGGATCAATTTCTGGATCAAACGTAAGATCAAGCATCGGAGCAACCACCGTCAAACTGCCTTGTACAAGATTCGGTTTAGCCGAAACTCCAGTACCAAAACCCGCCCCAACCTCTTGAGAAAAAACAATTGCCCTAAAATCAAAGGAAACATAAAAAACAAACGCCAACACCAACAAAAAAGAAATCCAAAAATTAAAATTCTTCATAATAACCTCCGATTTTTCACTTATATTCAAAAACTTCAATAAATTTACGCCATATCCGCCATTGACAATCCAAAAATATACCTCTCATCATTTATCGAACAAGTCAAAACATCAACTTGACCGTTTATTGTACTGTTATGTTTAGGAACTTTTAATAAACTGTCCTGACTTTAAATTATCAAAGAACGCTGCGTTTTAGTCTGCTTCGTTCCTGTTCTCTAACCACTTTTCCTAAACAATCGAATCCTGCGGCTGAATAGTTACAAATATTGAATTACGTCTAAAAAATCTGTCTTGACGAGTTTTGCAAAAATTCAGATAATCCGCAAACCTTAAACACAGTAACCTTAATTTGCTAACACACAAATTGAGGGCAACTTCTAAAAACCTATTTTTGACAGAATTATCAAAATTTTCGGGATTGACAAGTTTAGGCAATAAATTTTTTTATCCACAAATTTGCACAACTTATTTAATTTCGCAATCTTTAGTGAAAATTCGCGGACAAAATAAATTATTAGAGGTTCCCGCTTGTAATTTGTAACCAATGTAGAAATTTTGTGTTAAAGGTAATATGCGGAATTTACGCAAAACAGGCAAAGTTTTAGGAAAAAATAAAACTTTTTTGAAAAAAGATCAAAATTTATTGCATAGTTTTACATTTTATTCCGATTTTAACAACCAACCGGTTTTCCATTGGTTATTTTGTGATTGAGAGTATTTTGTGCGTAACTTATTATTAGTACATTTACTTGCACTGCTTTTATCAATGGTGAATTTTGGTTTAATTACGTTTGTTTTTTTGAGAACGAGGCAAGATTGTCTATTGTTTGAGATTTGTAATACAAGACGTAATTGAGATTAGTGTGTGTAAAATTTAATGGGTGTAGTGGACGAATTGCTTTTTATTTTAGATGTTGGTTGTTTTTTTGATAATCGGTATCTTTAATTTAACAAGTACATTTTTGTCCGGCACAGTTTAGGTACAAGGCATTATGCCGCAAAAAACTACATGGAAGTAAACAAATGCAAACAAAAACAAAACTTTTATACAAAACGGTATTGTTGATTGTACTTATTATCGGTACAGTCGGTTGTAGATCGAACGGAGGACCTTGGTACGATATTCGTTCTTATTCGCTTTACAATCCGTTGCGACTAGAAGACCATGGTCGCAAAGATGCGCCGGCTGTTGCCGACAACAACACAATAACAAAACCTCATATTGATTCGCGAGTTGACATAAAGAAGCCCGATGGCGGGTATAACAATCCAAATAGGGAATTATTGACTCGTGATACGAATGGAGTGAATTCGAATCAAAATTACCCGCAAGAGAATCCGATTCAGCGAACAGGTTTCCACCAACAAATTATACCTAATCCGAATTCCTACAACGGAACTACTCCGAGTTACGACAATGGGTTAGGTACTGCGACTCCGCCGGTGACTTACGGTTACGAAACTGCCAGCAGTCAACCTTCGGGCTATAGTCAACCGCACAATTTTGTACCTCAACCTGTAGGAGCGAAAAATGATATGTTGGGTTCGCCTAATCCTTCATCAATAGCTCCAGCGGGTTTTCCAATAACTTCAACTTATCCTCCAAACGGTAGTTACTCGAATCCGCAAGATCACGGAAATGTAAATGCGCCAGTTTCAGGTCCATTTGCGAATCCTATTGGACAACCAAACTATAACCCACAACCTGTAAATCATGGAATTGACGCCAACTATGACAAAACATCGGTTGCAACACCTTACTCTGGACAACCCAATCCTATCCCAAACAGTGGACAATACCCTAATCCTAATCCCGCAGGCGTCATCCCCTACAGCACTAGTACTCCTACAAACAGCGACGGTGCTTACATGACAACTCCTTCAATCTACAAATAACGACAATTGCCTTGTTATTTTTTACACACA
>JAITDV010000026.1 GCA_031282385.1 Planctomycetaceae bacterium
CGGAGTCATTTTAAAATTGTCTGATTCTTCGGTTTGCACAATAACCGGAACACCGCCGGATAGCTTCACCAACTCCGCATAAGAAACCCAATACGGCGCAGGAATAATAACTTCGTCTCCGTGATCAATTGTCGTGAAAAATACGTTATGAATCGAATGTTTTGCTCCGTTGGATACTACAATTTGATTTGTGTTGTATTCGAGTCCGTAATCCGATTTATATTTTTCGGCAATCGCTTTCTTCAATTCAGGCACTCCGCTTGCAATCGTATATTTTGTATGTCCCGCTTGCATCGCTTCAACAGCGGCGTTACAAATATGTTGTGGAGTTATAAAATCCGGCTCGCCGACACTCAAATCATAAACAGTTCGCCCGCTGCTTTTGATTTCTTTTGCCTTCGCTGACATTGCAAGAGTAGCTGACGGCTCTAATCCTTGAACTATTTTCGATATTGATATTTCAACTGGCATTTTCAATCTTAATTGATTTTGAGGTTTAAATTATTATTGACAGGTATAAAACTGGTCAAACTTGAAATTTCGGCAACACACGCAACTTCAATTTATCGGAAATCAGGCTTTTACGCTTTTGAGTCACGCAATTAATAGTACGAGCAGAGTACGTTACCGATTCTAAACTGTGTTCGGTCTAACCGCTCACAAACTTATTTTTGCCGAAATAAAAACTATAACATTTCGACAAAGGCTGCAATTGTACAACCGTAAAACAACTCGTCAAGTTACTTTTAATTTCGGACGTTGGAACTAGATTAAAAACTTCACAACAGGAATACAATACCAATCGTCAGTTAAATTTAAACTGTTCACACTTTAACTTTCGTTTACCGCCGCTTTCTTACCTATCGGAAATCAGGCTTTTACGCTCTTGAGTCAGACAATTTATAGTATGAGCAGTATATTTGAGTGAAACGATATTACCATTTTAGTCCTATGTTTGAGTTACCGTCGTTGTTTCCGATTCCGCCTTTTAATGGACCTTTGTGTGTAGTTTTTATTTTTATGGGGGCGGCGACGCCTTCTTGTTTTTTCTTGTTATTTTGAGTTTTTGAATCTGTACTTTGAGAATTGGTTTTATTTGAATCTGCATCGTTTTTTGATTCGGCTTGGGCAACATCAACAACTTCCGGTTCTGTTGGTATGAGTTGTCTGATTGACAATTTTATCCGTTTCGTTTCAACATCAATTGAAACAATAAAAACATCAACCCATTCGCCTTCCTTCAAAACTTCATGAACATTATTTACATGTTTATTTGACAGCTCGCTAATCAACACAAGTCCGTCAACTCCGGGCATAAGTTCAATAAACGCACCGAATGCTGTGATTTTAACTACTTTGCCGCGCGCTTGAGTTTTTTCTTGAAAGTGTTCAAAAATATTTGACCATGGATTGGATGAATCATCTCGATAAGTCAAAGAAATCCGATTCGTACCTTCCTCAATTTTATCAATTCTGACAACTATTCTCTTGCCCTCGCTCAAGACATCAGACGGATGCCGTACTCGTCCCCATGATAACTTACTCACAGGAACAAAACCATCCACACCGCCAAGATCAACAAACACACCGCCATCAATAATTTTACGCACCAACCCTTCTTTGACCTGACCGGGAGCGAGTTCGGCGAGTAATTGTTTTTTTTGTTCGTCGCGTTCTCGATTGATCATCGCGCGGCGGCTAACTACAAGATTACGTCTTTCAGGATTGACCTCTTCAACAATACATGTCAACTTTTGACCAACATATCGATCAATATTGTCAACACGAAAAATATCTATTTGACTAATTGGAATAAAACCGCGTAAACGATTCACTTCACATTCGAGTCCGCCGCTATTAGATTTTGTTACTTTTGCCTCGACAATCATACCTTCCTGAATTTGCGTCCAATCCCGTACATCAGCCGCCGCCAGCGGAACCGTTACCTCATAGAGCCCTTCGTCAATATCCAACTTGCCAACTGTAACCTCGATTTCATCTCCAACTTTCGGTACCGCATCGGTTGCAAACATATTAACCAACACGACGCCTTGTTCGCGTACATTTAAATCCAGAAACAAACTATCTCCGCGAATTGCTAATACTTTCGCCTTCATTTTTGTTCCAGCTTCTATAACTTCCTTGCCTGCAAGATCGGATGCATCGTTGAACAAATTGTCAATAGAACCGGCAGCGTCAGAAACTCCGCCTAAACTCATTACCGCATCAAATTCCGCCTCAAGATCATCAGACATTTTACCGCCGCGCAACTTCGGAATCTCAACACGATTCTCAACCGGAACCATTAACTCACGCAATATTTTTTTGTCCAAGTCATCAGAATTTGTACTGACTACATCATCGTCATCGTCTTTATCAACAGAATTATTATTTGTGCCATTTGTGTTTGAGTCAGTTGTTTGGGCAAATTGTTTTTTTCTGTTGTCAAAATTATTTTTGTTTTTTGACAATTTGGAATTTTTATCAAAATAAGCAGTCTGGTTATAATCTCTTTTTTGTAATGATTTATCCGTGTTGTTATCTTGCGTAGGATTTTGCGGTTGTTGTTTCGACTGCGCGGCAGGTGTTGATTCCTCAACTGGTAAAGTTATCGGAGTTGTATCGACAACTTTGATTGTTGGTTGTGATCTATACGCTTCAGGGTTTCGTTGCGACCCGATTAGACGTTTGGGACGTGAAGATTTGGTTGGCGTTGCCGGTTGCGTTTGAGGTTGTGTTGATGAATCAGATGCAACCGCATCAGAGCTTGATACAACATCAGACGTCTTTGTGTCTGATGAATTAGACGAATCAGACAAGTCGTTGGGCAACTTGTCTGAAGTCTGATTATATGATTTGTCCGAAGTCTGATCATCTGTCACAATATCACTTGGCGCAACAGATTTATCTCGTGCCGAATCCTCACATGAGGTATCATTATTTGAATTCGATGTATTATTTGAATTACTAACTGCAACCGGAACATTGTCCGAAATTTCATTTTCAGAAAACATGCGACAAAAAATTATCTCAAGGTTATATACTGTAACAAACGCACTTTAGAATTCGGCAGCACAAAAGCGTCAATGCAACAAATTCGCCGATAGGTAAAGCCGATAGGTAAATTTGTGCAGGTTGCCGAAATGTCAAGTACACGCAATTTGAAATGTAACGATGAACATCAAGTCAATGTGTCAACACAACACACAACCACTTCACTACACACAAAGACCGCAAGTATATCACATTCAAAAAATCATGGAAGCATGGGGACAAACCAATTTCTCCGAGACCTTGTAAACTGTTCACACCTTAAATTTCATTTCCTGCCGTCTGCTTGCCTGTCGGAACGCAAGTTTTTACGCCCTTGAGTTCGCAATTTACAGTATGAACAGAATATAACTGAACTATCGCAAAAAGGCGTTTCAAAAACACTGTAAACATAAGGTGAAATGTATGCCATATTATTTTTATGTACATTATTACAACAATAATCATGTTCATCAAAAATGAAAACCTAAACAATTAATTCTCAAATATGGTTATTAGACCTTTTCGCTAACTTGTAGGAGACCACCCCTGACCCCTCCGAAGGAGGGGAATAATTCACCTCCTTCGGAGGCGTATTCTTATTCCCCTTCTTATTCACCTCCTTCGGAGGCGTTTTCTTATTCCCCTTCTTATTCCCCTCCTTCGGAGGGGTTAGGGGTGGTCTCGGAGGAGTTAAAGGCGGTTTTTTGTTGTAGGTTTTTTGTTGCGTTGATGTATTTTTAGGTTAGAGAAAAGGTCTATTAT
>JAITDV010000031.1 GCA_031282385.1 Planctomycetaceae bacterium
TTAGTGATGGCTACAAAAATGTCATACTACATTCATTTCAATTTAGCTTTTAAAACAAATGGTCAAGAAATTGAATCCGCAGTAGATCGAATTCAATTAGAATTACTTGATAAAAATGGCATGACGTTAGCTTGTACGGCAGATACTTTCATGGATACCCGTTTAGCGGCAAGAATATCTGGTCGAGGAGTGGGCGTAGAGGATGATCCGGCAGAAATGGCAACACTTTTAATGGACTCTGTAGCATCCCTATCAGAAATTGACAAGATTGTTATTTCGGTCTTGAGAATCAATTAAGGAAACTTTTAAAAACCTTGTTTTTCAAAAATAGCGTCCTAAAAAAATAAGGACTTGCACAAGTTTTTTGTCCCAAAAAGTAAATTTTTAGCTTCCCTTAACATTGGAAAATTTGTTATGTTTCATTTTGTTAAATTTTGGTTTTATATGTAGTACTATCATGTCGTAAATAAGGCTTGATCTTAATACGAAAACCAAAACTCAATTGTAAAAAGTATAAAAATATATTGTTGGTTCTATTCTTGTTATAAAATAAACTATGAAAAGTAATTCATCTAATTTTGGAGTAAGCATTGAGGACAGTAATGTTGACTTTCGGGAGAAGTCTGCTTTGGTAAATGCGGTATTCGAAAGATTACAAAAGCGCGAATATCTGAAGTCTATTTTTATTGCTTCATTTGACAGTTGTGAAGATACGTTTGAATGTGAGGGCGACATCGATCCCAGTTGCGGCCAAAATTCTAATGCAGAGTATCACGACCATAATGGAAAGGCGTTGTGTGATCGTTCCGGCGCAACTTATACTGCTTGTGAATCAAATGTCCATGTTTGTAGGAGAAAATTTGCATGTGGAAAATCCATCTTTGATTGCGGAAGGTTTACTTGCCTTTCCCAAATTCGTCTCTACGCTTGTCAAACAATTAGTTCATTTCGTTGTTCTGGGTTGCGTTTCGACTGTGATATTAATACTGCTTTTCAGTGCCTTTCTTTTGATAAATATCATTGCACTAATGATTTCAGGTGTGGTGATACCAATCGACGATTTAATTGCTCTGCTGGGCTGGGAACAGGGAAAAAGGGCTCATTTAGTTGTGGTTTTGCCCCTATTGATGGAAAGGAAAGGGCGGACAGTGCTGATAAGTTCTACTGTAACGCAGATAATGCTGCCTTCTCTTGTATCAGCACAGCTGATTTTACATGTGAAAAATCTACGTTGTTTTGGTGTACATCTAAATCCAAAGGTGATTTTGATTGTACTTCAGATGAGTTTAAATGTGAGGATCGTTACGATTGTTATCCTGACAATAAAGTACTATGTAACGGTACAAACAGCAATACCCAATATGATTGTCCAGCATCATATTCGATTTGTGCAAGTGACATGCAAAAAGAATGTAAACATATTTATGTCTGTTTGCCTGATAACTCTTGTATCAGACCAACACCGTTTGTTTGTCCTTCACCAACGCCCTATTCTCCACCACCCAAACCATGACTCCAGATATGATACAAACCATTCTTTCATTTGAACAGTTTCAGTTTAAACGAAGACTTTTTGAGTATGCTCGTGATAATTTAATAATTTTAGCTGATGATTTTTGTCGCAAACTCGGCAATGAAAAGTATAAATCTGTTTTTGAAATGGTTGGTTTATTTGAAAGTTTTTTTTGTAGGACATTCTCTTTTGGCTTGGCATCCTGTCCTGAGTGGGAATGTTTTACGTTGTGTGGGACGATTATTAATAGTAGCGGTTCTTGTCTTGGATTGACGACATTGCATATTGCGTTGGGTATGGCAGTTGGTTTTCCAATGCGTTCAGCCCTTTTCGAGGGTCATATTGTGCCGGTTTATATGGACGGAGAAATTCCTATCTTTATTGAAACAACGCGCCGCAGCAACGCGATGTATGAACATTCCATTCAGCTGCTACATGGAAAACCAATCAAAATATTATCTGATTACGAATTTTTAGCAGTTCAACTTTCCAATCGTGCGACACAGATTTATGCTCGTGTTGGTTTGCTTGACGATGCGGTATTTTTGCTTGATTCTGCATTGGAGCTTTTTCCTTGTTATACTGCCGGCTGGATCAATCGGGCAACGATAATGAAAAAATTGGACGATACGAAAGAAATGCGGCGTTCTCTCGACATAGCAAAATCACTCAATCCGGGTATTCGTTACACCAGAGCAATTGAGCAAATTGAAAACGATAAATTAACTAATAATTAAAAAGATGAACCAAACACCCGACAATACATGCGAAACTAATGTTCCTGCTAATGTTCCCGCTAATCTTTTAGAGACGTTGAAACAAGAGATTCTCAATATTGTTGACGAGAAATTTGATGTTGAAGCGGT
The DNA here is from genome assembly GCA_031282385.1 of Planctomycetaceae bacterium. Taxonomy (GTDB): domain Bacteria; phylum Planctomycetota; class Planctomycetia; order Pirellulales; family Thermoguttaceae; genus WRKP01. The sequence continues at coordinate 2,380 of JAITDV010000031.1, forward strand.
TGCACAAATGGTTGAACAACTCGATAACTCAAAAAAAATTGCAAAATCACTTTTTCGCCTACAAGAACAAAACAACTATAACGGATTTAACATAAATGCAATACAAAACGAATTAAGAACTTTAATAATGGATGTAACATTATTAAAACGCGCGTTAATGTCATTAGGTCAGATTGGCGTCATGGAACGTCAACGAATTGAGAAAGAATTAATAATTGAATTATTTCCCCCTAAACAAGTCCGTCCCGGATTGGGAATAGTTGTTGCGCAAGACGAATCAAAGTTGCCCATTGAAGAAGATTGTGAAAAACGAATACATTTGTGTAAACAAGCATGTTGCCGGATTTTTGAAGTACACCTTAACGCAGATGAAATAGAATCGGGACAATTTGATTGGAATCCGAGGTCGCCTTATTCGTTACACAAAAATCATTCAGGTTGTGTTCATCTGGTTCAATGCAAATGTACGATTTATCATAACCGACCGGCAACATGTTATACTTATTCCTGCAAAAATGATCCTAGAATTTGGTTGAACTATGAAAATATAGAACTCAATCCATCGCTTAAACAACGTCTCATTGCCATGAATCTTTTACCTAACGAAGAATTAAGAACAGACCAAGATGTTACATTGACGACAGAAAGTATAAAGCCGCCGGATTTTTCTCGGTTGCGGGCAATGACAGTTCCTGAACCGGCAAATAAATTTGTTCCGCCGCCCAAAGCAGAACAAGAAACAATACCAACGTAATAATTAATTTTTATAACTATTCAGACGTATTAACAAACCACCCCTAACCCCTCCAGAGGAGGGGAATTTAATGTTCACATCCAGAGGAGGAGAATTTAAGTAATTGTCTATTTAGTTTATGGTTCAACAGACAATTACTTAAAATACGTTATCAAGTATTTCGTCCTGAAAGGACATTGCATAACAACCCGCCGCAACACGGCGGGAAATGACTCCC
>JAITDV010000124.1 GCA_031282385.1 Planctomycetaceae bacterium
CCGAAAAGTGGTACTGTCATTGATTGGAATAAACTCAATTAATTATTGTTGAGTTTTAAATAAAAAATTAGCAATTGTTCAGTGAATGCGAGTCAAAAAATAACCGCAAAAAGTACACAAATGGCACAAAGTTTTTTTGCAACTATTTAAGCAATATTAAAATTTTGTTCGATAAATCTTTGTCTCCTTCATGTTTTTTGTACGTAATTATATTTTTTGATAAAATGACAGGATATTTTTTACTGTCCTTTTTTGAAATAACAAAATTATAACTGAAATTTAAAAATGTAATAAGTACTATGCCCAATCAATGGTATCTTTTGAAAAACAAGGTCGAATCCGGTCCTTTTGATGCGTTAGAAATTCTCAGAAAAATGAATGAGGGTGAAATCCATCCTTATCATTCGCTTCGACGTGAAGATGATCCGCAATGGTATATGGCGGCAAAAGTAAAGGAACAGTTAATAGTACAATTATTATTATCACTTCCTCAGCTTTCCCCTTCACAACCAGTTCCAATTCCTCCGCCGCTTCCAGAATCACCATCATTACCAATTCTTCCTACCTGCCAGGTATTATCAAAACAAGAATTACAAACAAAACAAAAAAATTTTAAAAAGAGTACTGAAGAACAGCCAATGAAAAGATCAGAGCAGGATCAAAAAACTGTAGGCAAACCTTTAGTTTCATTACCGAGACGATTCATTACAAAATGGAAAATTGTTGGAGACTATTTGATTCAGCTTAAATTATTCCATATCACATTTATTGTTGTGTTAATATTCTGTGGATATTTATTATATTCATATTTAATTCGATTTAGTAATACAAAAAATCATTATAATATTGTTCCTGTTACGGGAACTGTAATGCTTGATGGTCAATTTGTCGATAATGCTGCTATTTTTTTGACATCTATTTCCGGTAATGAATTGAATGCGTCTGGACGAACGAATACTAAAGGACAATTCATTTGTACTACCGAGAACGGATTGTTTGGTAATGGAGTTGTTCCTGGAGAATATAACGTTATAATTTTCAAGATAAAAGATAGAACGAGTGGACTTGATATTTACGAAGCACTCGGAGATACGCTGTCCATAGCGAAATTATCTAAAAAGAATGGTAAATCCAATCAAGCAATCATCTATATTATTCCTGAAAAATACTGCAATCCGGCAACCAGTGGTATTCCTCCAATAAAAATCGAAAAAGAAAAACCAAATCATTTTGATTTTAAATTATCGACAAAGTAAAGGTAATGTTTGTGAATGGGTGTGAAATTATTTCATTCGCCTGAAAAGAAAACAGTCTGAACAGTGAATTTGTACGATTTATTGATTTACAGAATCTCTTAAAAACCTTGCTATATTCATCACACTTTAGATTTCGGTTTTTGTTTTTATCCATTGCCTGAAAGGCAGCATTTTCATAACCGCAGGTCTTTGACCTGCGGAGAAAGCGCAACAACTTCCTCTGCCTGAAAGGCAGTACAGATTGAATCCATAAAATTCTGCCTTTCAGGCAGGATAACCACATTACTTTCCGCAGGTCAAAGACCTGCGGTTATGAAAGTCAAGTCCTTTCAGGACGGATGGTGTAAACAACCATTTTTTGCGACGAAAACCGAAATTTTAAGTGTAAGGAGTATAACAACATCTATATCTATGAAGCTAAATAAAAATAAACGCTATCTCAAATTTACATGTATTTCTCTTGTCATGCTGCTTGCCTTGATAATTTGTTTTTTCAAGGCATTACGGATATTTCAAACTGAGATTAGTGTTGATGTTTTCCTTGACATGAATATCGTTGAAAATCGAAGATTAATTGAATCTGTATTTAATCTTGTATTTCCAGATGATGTTGTTTGGATAAAGTCTCAATATGAAAGTTCACAGGATGCGTACTTTAGGGGAAAATTTTATACTTCTAAAGAAAGTATCCAACTCATGAGTGATCCGTTTAATATAAAATGGAGTGATACTATTAGGTATGTACGCAATGATGAGACAGAATGGTTTGATCCGGATTCTATTATAGAATTTAAATCTACCCAATTCATGATTACCGAAACAAGAACTTGTGTTAAAATACTTTACGATAATTCTACAAAATTTAAAAATACACCAGAAACATTAGTTTATATACAATGTTTTACATTTTAACCCGAAGTTCCGGAGAAAATTGGTCGAAATTTGACGTAACTCATTATGAATTAAGGAGATAGGTGTAATTGGGACTAAAAGTGTAGTCGTGTAAATACTATCTATATCCCTATTGGCACGTTTGTATGGTTGTATATAATATCGACATGTATGTAGCAAAAATTCCTAATCGTGGTTCCCGTCCGACGTACCTTCTCCGCGAATCCTAACGCGAGGACGGCAAGGTAAAGAACCGTACTGTTGGTAATATTACCTCACTTAGCCCTGCGAAAATCGCCATCATCTTCCAAGTGCTTCAAGATGCCGAACTCCTACCCGCTTCGAAATTCCGAGTTCTCCGTTCACGCCCTCACGGTCACGTTGATGCTGTCCTTCGCGTCTTCCGGCAACTCGGTCTCGATACACTTATTTCCCGCGAACCATGCCGTCAACGCCATCTTACCAATACGCGTCTGAGTACAACTGTTGCGCCCTTAGTCGCTAATAGATTTCACGCGAGTGTCTCGTCCGCAACAACTAAAAAGTAACTTCTAAAAACAAGTGTTGAAAAATTTAAAATATCCTAAACAATCTTTTTGACAGGATAAACATGATTTACGGGACTTTAAATAAATGTTGATTTTTATTATCCTGTCCATTCTATAAATCCTGTCAAAAAATAGACCTGTGGAAAAAATACTACTGAATAGTTACCACACACACAATCATCTTATTTTTTTGAACAAAACAATTTAACCCCAAAAACCTTAGTAGCAAAATTTCCCACACAATAACGACTTATTACCTTATTAAAAAATATTGAATAAAGTAATAAAGTTGTGTGTTGGAATACATTAGGCTGCTAAGGTTGTTTTGTTAGAAGATCAGGTTGAAAATAAGGTTTGTTGAAACAAGAACAATACGGTTTTGAAAATTCAACCGAATTATTATCTGCATTTTTCTATAGCGAAAATTCAAAATACTCGTCTTACAAACAGCAATAAAACCCAATTATATGAAAAAATTGGGTTAAGGTTCTTGCATGGCGAATGAACTTGTGGTATCTTAAACCACTTGAAGTATGGGAAACCGACATGGTAAAAGCATGGCGGTAATTGGAAATTCGTGATCCTGCATACGTTCAAGCAGGAAAAAATTCTTTTGAGAATAAATGTAGAGATAGAAACTCTCGATTTTAAAATATCAAAATCTTGATCATTATGATAAATTTCAAAAGAATTTCCCGTGTACTTAACCATGAACCCTTAACTATTAACCATTAGCTAACTATGAAACATTTAGTACAATTGTTTGTTGTATCGGTTTTTCTGACCTGTTCAGTGTTTGGACAAGACCCCAGCTGGCATCAAGTTCCGAAAGATGCGTTACTGGAAAAAGGAGCTGATGTCATCAAAATGCTCCTTGTAACAACCGATGAAACCGCAATGTTGAACATTGTGAAACAACAAGGAACTGAAAACGACATTTTGCGTCTCAAAATGTTTGCCTACAAACGGCTGGGAATGTACGGCACCAAAGCGGCGGTTCCAGTGTTGGTCGAAAAACTCGACATCGAAAAAGAAGGCTTTTACGCCCGT
>JAITDV010000209.1 GCA_031282385.1 Planctomycetaceae bacterium
ATCTACGACGAAAAACTACCTTTAACTCCTCCGAGACCACCCCTAACCCCACCGAAGGAGGGGAATAAGAAGATGCCTCCGAGTGAGGCGAATAAGAAGACGCCTTCGCGTGAGGCGAAGAACACGCCTCCTTTGGAGGCGAATATTCCCCTCCATTGGAGGGGTCAGGGGTGGTCTCGTAGGAGTCATGGGTGGTCTCCTACAGGTTAGCGAAAAGGTCTATTGTTCACACTTGAAATTTCCTTTACCGCCGCCTGCTTACCTTTCGGAAAGTAGGCTTTATACTCTTGAGTCTCGCAATTTGTAGTACGAACAGCATAGAAAGAACAGTTAACAATCATCCTGCGAAAATAGTCTAAAGAATTTCACACTCTACAACCGATACATCCGATACAAGCGTAATTATCCGCAAAATCTGAACTATGATGAATGTTTATTTTTATCAGTTTTCGCACGCATAACGGACATATTTTAGAATTGAGCGGTACATATTGTTCGTGCTATAGATTGCGTGACTCAAGAGCGTAAAAGCCTGGTAAGCAGGCGGCGGTAAACGAAATTTAAAGTGAGAACAGTTTAAATACGTTGGATCAAGTTTTCCGAAAATTAAGTCTCGCGTGCCGCCGACAACTTAAGCGTCAACAATCAAAATGTTACAAACAAATTTGAAATTGTGGTTTATTTGTTTTGTCCAGTACTTTGTGTTAGTACTGGTCGGCAATAATGTTGTTGACGCAAATAAATTACAAGCACAACCGGTAACAACAACAGCAAAAGAAATCTCTGTAACATTGTCCGAACCCAAAGATCAAAAAACAACAGAACAAATTCAAAATAAAAACAATAACAAAGAATCCAACACAAATGTAGAACAATTATTTATCAAAGGTGCAAATTACGAACGAAGTAACGATGTTGCGGCGGCGATGAAGTTTTATAAAGAAGGATTGGAAATTGCGCGGAATATAGAGTTACGGTTTGCGATTCTGCATCGTTTGGCAGTGTTGAACGCGAAGATAAAAAATTACACGGAAAGCGAACGTTATTTTCGGATGGCATTGTTAAACAGCAACGTTAATCCGGTTTTTCTTTGTGATTTTGCCAAGCTTTATGTTGATCTTAACCGTTTGGCAGATGCGGAAACGATTCTCAAAAACGCTGTACTAATTGCCCCAAATGATCGTAGGACATTGTTCAATCTCGGTCATGTTATCGCCCAACAAACCGACAGACAAGCAGAAGGTCTGCGATATTTTAAATTGGCGTTGGGAGACAAACTCGCGTACAAAGAAATTGCGAAAATATACCGCAAACTCGGAAGCGAAAATCAAGCACAATTCGCCGAACAACAGGCTTTGATCGCCAAAGATGAAACACATCCAAATTACACCAACAATAACAACAAAACAGAAATTTCATCGGCTTTGATCGAAAAAATAAAACACGAATTGATGCTGCTTGAGGCAAAAGAAATTGCATCGGTACAAGATAAAATTTTGACCAACGAAGAAAGACAATTACTAACCGACCCGTTAGCCGCAACCAAACCGCAAACCATAAATCACCCCACAACACAAATCCAACCCGCTCCAACTATACCAACAACTTCGCCCGTTGCGCCGGTTTTGTCTGCGCCGTTAGTTTCAGTTGTTCCTCAACCGTCAACCGCCAATTTTTCCAACAGCGGACAAAAAAATGATTCATCTACAGTTAAATTGATCCCTAATATCTCAGATAAATTTGATCATGCCGATAAAACAATTGACAAAAAAAAGCAAGAGTTGCGACCGATCAATTTTGATGAAAGAAATAACGTTATAAAAAATACGCCGTCAGGTTCTTCTTCACAAATCCGCTTGATACCTTATCAAAAAAATCCAATTGATAATATTTCTGTTTCTGATTGGAATATTGCGAGTTTAACGAAACCGGAAAATAAAGTTATGTCAGATACAAGTTTATCATTTGCGTTTAATAATCTAATATTACAGGACAACCAGTACAAACCAACAATTATTGTAAGAACAACAACAGAAAACAAACCAATTGTAAAAATACGCGAAATCGAAAACCAACAAAATAACAAACAACTGCAAAGAAACACAACCTTGCAATACCCGCAACAAAACAATTTAAATGCAATACCTCAACACAAAACAACACAAAACAATAACGTAACAGAAAATCAATATACACACCGCCGCTACCCAACTCAACCGGATTACCAAACAAATAACGTTACCAATAATATGTTGCGGTATCCTGACAAAAGTAATTCCAGTTCCGATTGGCGGCAAAACACAAACTTGCCGAAGTTGGAATTAGTCGAGGCAAAAAAAAGTAATAAACCTAAATCCGACGCGGAATCGTTTCTTGCGTTCCGGTTGGTTTCAAACTCGCAACCACAAACTCACACACAACATAATCCGAGCACGCAACCACAACCAAACACAAATATTTTCACGTCCGAATCGCCATTCCCGCAAGATACGAAACCACACGTTACGCCAAGAACAAATGAGCCGCAACCAATTTTGACAATTCATCCAGTTGAAACAAATGTTGAAGCAGACGTTGAAACAGGTGGTATTGAAACAGGTATTGAAACAGACAATGATCAGAAAAAAACATCGACGAATATTGTTTTGCAAGATATGCAAACTGACAAAAGTAACGTTTCAAATGTGACTGATTTGTTAGCAGACAATTCTAATATATCAATTAATGTATTAGAATATCATAATGAAACTGACCGCCAAATTGTTGATACAAAAAATGACATTCGGAACGAAACGAAAATTGATCTTGAAACGAAAATTGATCTTGAAACGAAAATTGATCCTGAAACGAAAATTGATCTTGAAACGAAAATTGATCTTGATCTTGAAACTGAAATTGCAACTGTAGATCAAAACAAAACCGATTCGTCTAAAACCGTGTTGTCATTCATAAATGATTTGCCAAAACATGTTGAACAACCTGCCAAAAGAACGGATATAAAGATGATTCCCGACGTTAAAATTGAAATAGTAAAAAATGCCGAGAGTATAATTCGATTACCAACAAACATAAAAAATGAATCGCCGAATAACACAGATAATAATGTTGCGCAAATTACACCGAAAAACGAACCGGTAACTATTCCTGTTTTAACCGACATAAAAAATGACACGCCGAAAATTCAATCCGAAACAACACAAATTACTCAAAACACCGCAGAACAAAATACAGAAATTATTGCAAACAATGAAAACGATACTAATCATTTATCAACGGAATTATCGGCAGTTGAGTTAAAGCCGGAACAAGATCAAAATGAACATAAACTTGAACATGAACATAAACTTGAACATGAAAAAGTTGACGTGAATGATACTGCAAAAATTTCTGTAACAAAAAAGCAAACGATAAATAAATCTGCGCCTGAAAATGAAGTTATAGAAATTAATAGCAATAAAAATCATACAAATGAATCTGAAATAGTTGTACGTCCAAATGAAAGTTTTCATTTACCGGAAGAGGAATCGTATGTTTTGTGGACCGAGCCGACTATCGTAAATCAAAAAACAGATAACACAATAAATGATGAAAATAAAATTCAGACAAATGAAAATTTGGTTAATAACAAAACAAAAATTGAATCTGAAACAAAACATGAAACCAAACAAGAGTTGAAATCTGAAATCGTACAAAAATCTGAAACGACAAGCAAAGAATCGAATGAAAATATTTTTAATACGCAAAAGAAATTGTCGGGTGATACGGAAACCTTTAAGGTAACGGATGATTTTGAAGGTATTGTGGTGCCGAGACTTTTGTTATCGAAACCGTCGTCGGCGCCGTCCATTCCTGCGCCTGCGCCTGTTCCTGCTCCTGCAAAACGAATTCAATCTTTCACGCCGCGATACCAATCGCCTAAAATTCCAGCTCCGAAACGTGAACAGACTTTGAACGACTTAGAAAAATATTCAGACATAAAATTTGACGACGTTTTGCAAAAGAATATAGAAACAATAGAAGGTGATATTGAGAACGACAATGTTGGCGTTTCCAGTACGAGAAAGTTCCGCTCAAGACACAATAATCAACAGCGTCAATTCAATAAAGGCAACTTCTAAAAACGTATTTTTGACGGAATTATCGCAATTTTCAGGATAGACAAATTTAGACAATAAATTTATTTTATCCACGAATTGACACGAAGTTGCACAAATTATTTAATTCGTGATCTTTCATGAAAATTCGTGGACAAAATGAGTTTTTAGAAGTTCCCTACATAAAATTTGTAACTATTCAGTTGCAGGCTTCCTGTAATCAAATTGTTTAAGAGTTGTGGGAAAAGAGTTAGATGTCATGAATGAATCAATCGGAAACGCAGCAATATGTTGCTCGATCTATAAATTGCCTGACTCAATAGCGTAATAGCCTGCTTGTATGATAGGTAATCAGGCAAAGGTAAACGAAATTCAAGTGTGAACAGTTTAATAGTAATGAATTGGTGATGAAAGCGTTGTTATTGAATATTCTTTATATTTTTCTTGTGGTGATTTATTTGCCGGTATTAATTTATCATGCGTTGTATCATGGCAAATATCGTGCGGGTTTCAAAGAGAAATTTTTTGGTCGGATAATTAAACGGCACAAAGTAATCAAAAGAACAGGCGTCAAAGAATATGTTGTTTGGTTTCATGCGGTCAGTGTCGGCGAGGTGAAGTTATTGCGACCGCTTTTACAAATGATACAAAAACAAAATCCGAATTGGTGTTGTGTTATTTCAACGACTTCGCGTACTGGAATGGAAGTGGCAATACAAATGTACGGCAATGACTGGAAAATATTTTATTGTCCGCTTGATTTTAGTTGGAGTGTTGAAAAGGCGATGTTGCGATTGCAGCCGGATTTATTGGTTTTGACGGAGCAAGAATTTTGGCCTAATTTGATAGACGCGGCGAAACGGCATGGAGTAAAAGTGGCGGTAATCAATGGTCGATTTAGTGAATCCGGTTATAAGCGATATTTGTGGATTCGTCCGTTTATTGCGTCGATGTTGCGTAAGTTGGATGTGATTGCGGTTCAAAGTGAAACGTATGCGGGTTGGTTTCATCGGCTTGGTGCGTCAACGGAGACAATTCATATTACAGGGTCAATGAAATTCGATGGAGTGATTTTTGAACGGGACAATCCTGAAACGTCGCGATTACGTTTGTTAGCTGGAATTTTGCCGGAGGATGTAGTGTTTGTTGCGGGAAGTACGCAAGCACCGGAGGAAGCGTTTGCGGTTGAGTGTTATAATAATTTGAAATTGGATTTTCCGCAGTTACGTTTAATAATTGTGCCGCGTCATGATGAACGTTTTGAAGAAGTTGCGAGGTTGCTTGAGTCGATGTCGGTACTGTGGGAGAGGCGTAGTTTGTTGTCTGAGGCAACAGATAACAGCAATGATAACAAAAGAATTAATGTTGACACGAAACCGATAGAAGGAAGCAGTACAAATAAATCTGTACGTCCGCGAATTTTGCTTGTGGATAAAATTGGCGAGCTTGGAGCGTGGTGGGGAACGGCGGCGATTGCGTTTGTAGGCGGAAGTATCGGAACCCGGGGCGGACAAAATATGATTGAACCGGCTGCTTACGGCGCTACGGTTTGTTTCGGACCCAACACAAAAAATTTCCGCGACATTGTTGATTTATTGTTAAGGGCAAACGGCGCAAAAGTAATACACGACCAACGTGAATTAGAAATTTTCGTAAGAAATTGTCTGGAATCAAATCAATCCGTAGCCGATCTCGGAATCAACGCCCAAAAATTAGTCAAAGAACAACTAGGCGCAACAGAACGAACTCTCAATATATTAAAAAACCTACTGGAAAAAAATGATTAAGCTATAACAATGTACTGTTAGTACTACAAATTGCGCAACTCAAAAACGTAAAAGCCTGCTTACCTATCTGAAAACAAGCAAAGGTAAATGAAAGTTAAAGTGTGAGCAGTTTAATACTATACCTTTTCTCTAACCTAAAAATACATCAACGCAACAAAAAACCTACAACAAAAAACCGCTTTTAACTCCTCCGAAACCACCCCTAACCCCTCCGAAGGAGGGGAATAAGAATACGCCTCCGAAGGAGGCGAATAATTCCCCTCCTTCGGAGGGGTCAGGGGTGGTTTCCTACAGGTTAGCGAAAAGGTCTAATATGAATACAGATAAAAAATATCGGTTTACAGAAGATCAAATTAAACCTCTTGCGTTAAATCGCGGGAGTTGTTATGCGTCGGATATGATTACGGTTGAGGCGTTCAAGGTTGGTTTTTTGTACCGTCAAGAGCCTGAATTTGAAGGCGACAGCGGTTGGCGTTTTTTGACTGGTTTTGAAACCGATCAATATCTGGACAACATCAACAACTTCACAAAATTTGACATAAATTGGATTGTTAATTGTGATCCTGAAATTTTGCCGTATCTTGATAAACCTGTTGGTTCCGCATTTGGACGCGATCCGGCTCAAGGAAATAAATTTGTAGAAATAGAATATTAGACCTTTTCTCTAACCTAAAAATACATCAACGCAACAAAAAATCTACAACGAAAAACCGCCTTTAACTCCTCCGAGACCACCCCTAACCCCTCCGAAGGAGGGGAATAAGAA
>JAITDV010000273.1 GCA_031282385.1 Planctomycetaceae bacterium
GGAATTAAAGATTGCCTGCAAAAAGTAAACTCCACACACAAAAAATCTCTAAAAAAAACGCTCTCACTAAAATTTCAAACCTTCGAAAAGAACCAAATTATGGCAGGATAGAGTATAGCAACATTGATTGTTTTTTATATGCGACCCCGAAGAGGTCGGATAATTGCCAACCTTATTTTTAACCTGATTTTTCTGACGAAACAACCTTAGTAGCAAAAATGACAACACAACCCAAACCTTATTACCTTATTTTATTTTTGTAATAAGGTAATTTAGGGGAGACTTTGGGGCTACTAAGGTTATTTTTCATAACAAGGCAACATCGTATGGTAGGCAATTGAATGGTAGGCGACCTTTCGCTGAAAGGTCGCGCCGGTTGATCTGTAATTGACTCCAATCGGATATGCCCTTCATAAATATTCTGTTATTGAATCAACACGCAGTAGGAGGGACATTGCCTTCTGGTGTCAATTATTGTCCAACCGGCGCGACCCTTCGGAGAAGGGATCGCCTACCATTGTGGTTGCCGTGAACGCGGTGTTCTTTATCAGTTCGGCACTTTGCCACCAATGCAACCGGCAGGACAAGGAGCTTCCCAACATCGCCATTTACTAACGTCGTGAAACGGGATTAATGGTGCCCCCGGTTTATATTTAGAAAACGTTGCATTTCTGCCTTCGACATTCGTTGACATCCATCCTTTTCCACTTCCGTTGCATGTGTCACACTGACGCCATCCATCGCCCGAACCGCCGCCTGAATAGCCGCCGCCTGAATAGCCGCCGCCGCTACTTGCGGCTTTTATCATTTCGTGTCCGCCAGCAAGAATGGCTCCAAAAAACAAAAGCGCGTTCATTTGCGCATTCAATTTTTTGTCTTTTTCTTGTTCCATCGTTTCGATTTTTGCGAGCAACTCTTGCGATCTCTTACTTCCCAGTTCAGCGGCTTTGTTGATCGACTTTATTGCTTCGTCTTTGTTTCTCAGATTGTAATAGTAGACGCCGAGATCGTTGTATGATTCTGTATTACCTTGTTCCGCCGCCTTGTGAAGCCATTCCAGTGCTTTGATGTAATCTTTTGTAACGCCTTCACCTAAATAGTAGCAGTGACCGAGACTGTGTTGTGCATACGTATTTCCTTGTTCCGCCGCCTTGCGGTACCACTTTACCGCTTCGGCATAATCTTTTGTAACGCCTTCACCATGCCGGTAACAATGACCGAGATTGTTCTGTGCATACGTATTTCCTTGTTCCGCCGCCTTGCGGTACCACTTTACTGCTTCGGCGTAATCTTTTGTAACGCCTTCACCATACTGGTAACAATAACCGAGATTGTTCTGTGCTGAGGCATATCCTTGTTCCGCCGCCTTGCGAAACCACTTTACCGCTTCGGCATAATCTTTTGTAACGCCTTCACCACGCTTGTAACAATAACCGAGATAGTTCTGCGCCGTCGCCTCTCCTTGTTCCGCCGCCTTGCGAAACCATTTCACCGCTTCGGCATAATCTTTTGTAACGCCTTCACCACGATAGTAGCGAATACCGAGATTGTTCTGTACCAACTCATTTCCTTTTTCCGCCACCTTGCGGTACCACTTTACTGCTTCAGCAGAATCCTTCTCAACGCCTCTACCATTATCGTAGCAGTGACCGAGATTGTGTTGTGCATACGTATTTCCTTGTTCCGCCGCCTTGCGAAACCACTTCACCGCTTCTGCGTAATTCTGCTTAACGCCTCTACCACTATAGTAGCGTTCGCCGAGTCTGTTTTGCGCATTCGCATCTCCTTTTTCCGCTTCTTGTTCCAATTTTTCCGCTTCTTGTGCATCCAATTTTTCTGGTCCAATAATTAGCGACAGATACAAGCGGCTTGTGAATTGGGATTCCGCGGATCCCTCTTTTTCTAATAAGACAACGGCAAGAAATTTTTTTGCATCTGTGTTTCCTTGTTCCGCCGCCTTGCGAAACCACTTGACGGCTTCGGCATTATCCTTCTCAACGCCCTTACCAAAATAGTAACAGTTACCGAGATTGTACTGCGCATCTGTATTTCCTTGTTCCGCCGCCTTTCGGTACCACTTTACCGCTTCGGCATAATCTTTCGTAGCACCTGTACCTTGCTCGTAACAGAAACCGAGCCAGGCTTGGGACACCGCATAACCTTGTTCCGCCGCTTTGCGATACCATTTCACCGCTTCGGCATAATCTTTCGTAACGCCTTCACCACGATAGTAACGGACACCGAGCTTGTTTTGCGCCTCTGCATATCCTTGTTCTGCCGCCTTTCGGTACCACTTTACCGCTTCGGCATAATCTTTTTCCACACCGCAACCTGAACGATAAGCCGCCCCCAATTCGCTTTGTCCAACGGCACTGTTTTGTTCAGCCGCTTTGCGGTACCACTTATACGCTTCGTTTTTATCAACAGCAACACCAAAACCGTTTTGGTAACAATTTCCACGACTGCATTGGGCGTAAGGATTCCCCTTGTCTGCAAGTTTGGAACCGCGCTGGTGTAATTCCGAACCTTTGTCTTCATTTGTGATACACCCGTTTATCCCGTTTCTATAACATTCTGCCAAAATATAGAGGGCAGCAGGATTGTCTTTTTCGGCTTCGGTTTCCAAAATGTTTTTGGGCGTTTGCCAATTAATTTCGGCAACACCTCCGTTTTCACCGGCAGCAACAAATGGCACGCCGTTAAGGTTGTATTGGTTAATAAATGTCCATACGCCTAAAGTTAGAACGAGGACAAACGTTACAATAGTTTTCAAAGTTTTTTTCATAATAGTTTATATTTGGTTAAAGGGTTAAACAGTTAAAAGGGTTAAAGTTTAAACGGCATTGCCCCTTTCGGGGCGAAATCAAAATAAAATAACAAAGCCGCAATGCCCAATTACTGAATTGTTGCTATTGAATATGTTCAACTAAAAACACACAACTGAAGAGTTACAAATTGTTTATAACAATCCGCAAGACGGCAACCGCGCCGTCGGCGGCGGTTGTCAGTTGTTTGGTTTGTCTCTGCCGTTCTTGATTTTTTCAAGTTCGGAAATAATGAGATTGATTTGGTTTGCAACAAATTCAGTATGGTTTTGTGTCGAAAGAATCTTGTGAATTTCCGGCAAAAAAACTTTCGGGTTGTCAATGTGATACCTGCTGCTGAGCAACCATTTACTGTCAGAATCCAGTTTGCCTCGGTAGAATGATATGATATCCGTTGCAATTTTTATGTTTGTTTCTTTCCGCCCATAGTATAACAACTGAAACTGAACGTTTAACGAACGGATATACTTTTGTTCGTCCCTGTCTTCCAGATAAGCACTACAAATTTTTTCTATGTCTTTCAGTGCCGCTTCTTCCAAATCCTGCTGCGGACATTGTGAAACCTTTAACGTTGCAAGCAAACATTCGGCTATGCTGTAACGTAAAACAAGTTTGTCGTTGCGGTATTCGTCAAGCGAATCGGGTGAAAACAGATGTTTTTTCGCTTTTTCAAAAAAATCTATTGCTTTACGGCTATTTCCTCTTTTATTCCAGAGTTCGCCCAGGTTTTTGTAGTTCTGGAATAAGCCGTAGTAATCACCGAGTTGGTGGCGGTAGCGTTTTGATTCATTTAAACACTCTTCTGCATCTTTAAGTATTTTATCTTTATCCGCCTGTGGAGTTGTTTCTTTGACGGAATTGATGTAATTGATGCCGAGTGTATTCAGTACAGTTGCCAGTGTCGTTATATCGCCTGTTTCGCTAAGCGTTTTTTCTATATTCGCCACTTCGGTTACTAATTTACTGATATTTCCGTCTAGCGAATGTAATTCTTCATAGCGTGTGAGTTTCGATAAGGAATCGGTTTTGATTTGAGGATCGCATTGTTCTTCGTATTTCGTAATATATGTCCTCGCCAGTTCTATTGCAACAGGAGTTTTCGTTTTTTGGCGGCTTAATCGCAGACAATTTGCCCGTTTGACTATTGCCGTTACAATGTTATTGCAGGCAAATGTCATGTCTTTTGAGTCGCATTGTTTCTGAATGTGATTTTGACATCGGAAAATAATATCGTCCAATACAGACAACGCTAATTCATATTTGTTTTCGTCTCTGAATTGAATGTAAATATCCGCCAATAATTGACGGACGTCGATTTCATTTTGGAATACGAGACAAAGTTTCAATGCTTCTTCGGCAAGCGTTACGGCTTTTTTAAGAGAACCGCACCGCAACCAATAACGGGACAACAGAACAAGTCCGTCATATTTTCGCCATCTTGTTAAAAATGCAGGTTTCGGAAGAGGTTTCTTTGCAAAACTAATCAGTTTGTCTAATTCTAATTTTTTGAAATCATCAATATTATTATTTAATTTGTAAACAACATCTTTTATAAAATCTCCGGTATTACCCCAATACAAAACAGCGGATTTCCGTTTTGTAAAAAATTCCTTGATAGATTCGTATTCTCCCATCGGCAATTGATCGTCTTCTGGGGGCTTTTTTATGACAAGCCAATATTTCAATAATATTTCTTCGAACGGCTGTTCCTTATTAAACGCTGTCCAGTATGCTGTTTTTACAGTCTTATCTTCTGGCTTATCAACATCATCTTGCTGTAAAACTGGTTGATTGCTGAAATGGTCAGCACCGCTGTAACCCAAGAATACGCAATCGCATTCTTTAACACAATTTTCCAGTGTTTTGCGTGTTTCAGTAAACACGCCTTTTCCGACCTGATTCAAAAGAAAACGTATCGACGCATACTTGTCTTTTTCGGGTTTGTCTTCGGGTTTGTCCGGTTCGATAGTACCGTGAACCTTATAGAGTTTTTTGTCTTTGGCATCAAAGTTGGAGTCATTTATTCCGTTTTCAGTCTCAAAAATTACCGCAAGCGTTTCGTCTGGATACAATTCTTTGTATGCCTGCTCTATTAACGTATCGACATTCGGCGTAAAAACATAATGCCCGCAATGAATAACAGCAGCAAGATAATAGTGATAAAGATTGGGAGTATCCGACTGAAGTCCATCATAAAACTTAAATATCTCCTCGCCCGCCGAATTATACGCCATTTGAAGCAATACTTCGGGACGGAGACGTTTTGCAATAAAGTCTCTGTCCGGTTCGTCCGCTTCGGTAAGACATTGCAGAATATGTTTACTAAAATCTAAAAAATTGGGTAAACCGGAATTGATAGAAATTCCCGCTCCGACAAAAAACATTAGCGGTGTTTTCGGTTTCAGAACGGCATTGACAAGAATGTCCTTTAAATCAGACGAAGTGTCCCGTTCCCGTTCCCGTTCCCGTTCCCGTGACTGCTGACTGCTGACTGCTGACTGCTGACTGCTGACTGCTGACTGCGCATATTCGTACCTTATCCTTTCATACGTTGATTTTTCCCAACTATGTATTCGTAAAAATCCTTGATTTTCTTAATTTTATACTCAACACACTTGAATTTTCGATTTTTATTTTAGAGTTCATGTTTGGCATATCCTCAAAGTCCCTTTTGTTACTGACGTCCCTTAACAAAAATGACAACCGAAATTTCTTAAAGAGTGAATAGTGTACCATCGGTTTGGAATGTGTCAAGCGGCAAGGAAGGAAATTTTTCCCCACAGAAATATCATATTGCAGGTAACTATTCAGTTGCCCATGGTTTTCCAAACGGCTCGGCGATTCCAGCCCTTATTTATCAATTTATCAAAATTCCCTTAGTAGCCCACAACTTCCTCAAACGCGCCCTTATGCCCTTATCAATGAGTTGTTATCAAAAAAATGTTTGGAACGAAAAATAAGGGACTAAGGGCGCGTGGGGAGGAATGGTCGGCTACTAAAGGAAAAGTGATAAATAAGGGCTGCCATGATAATGTCTGTCGGGAAACGAGGCAAACCAGACAATAATTGCTAGATGCCGGTTTATTGGGTTTTAGGCTACGGAATAGTTACTATCGACTTAAATAATGATAAAAACTGTAATATTTCAGTGGAATTTTTTGAACACGTGAATATCGGGTAACCAACCTCATTTTTCCGAAGAAAACAATTTAACAAAAAAACCTCAGTAGCAAAAAGTCCACAACAATTAACCTCATTACCTCATTTATTCGTTAAGTAATCAAATTTCTAATGAGGTAATAAGGTTAATTGTGTGAGGAGATCATTGGCTACTGAGGTTGTTTCGTCATAAAAATTAGGTTGAAAATGAGGTTGGTTGGTTCGATAATTCTTACCTTATTCAAAAATTTCACTGAAATATTACTAAAAACTTAGATTACGAAAAATTATAGCAGTATTAGGATCATAGCCCTCAAAATCGTTAAAACAAAATCCGTCTCAATTGTAGTTGTATTTGTGGTGGTCGTAGTTGTAGTTGGTTTAATCCACGTTAATTCAACAGACGAATCTGAACTACAATTTCCGTCAACTTGCGACCAACCTTGAGACTTGTCCAACTTCCAACGAATATTGTCCTTATAACATAAGATGAAATCGAACTATTGACCCAACTCATCTCCAATTTTACACGTGTTTGTGTTGGAATTGGATTTTGTGATTGATCTTCGTTGTATGTTATCAAAGTTATAGTATCGTTTGGTGATGCTGGTGTTGTGTCTTCTTTGGTTGTGTCGTTTTTTGTGTTAATGCCAATTTGATTACCAACACTATCAACATTTTGAAAATCTGCACCATTTTTATCGATTTCTGTCAATTTCAATTCACCCAATTGTACAATCTCAACATCAATACTTCTTGTTTTTTCTGACGCGTCATATTGTGAATTTTTATTATAGTCAAATCCTACATTGCATACAAAAGATCTTGTTGGCAATGTTGTTCCTTGATTCCAAGTTGTGTCTTTGTATTCGTCAATATTGGAAAATGTGCCTGACGAACTACTCCAAAGAGATGTTGTACCTCCATTTGTTTTTGCTTCTATTTTCCAATTAAATTTCGACGCCGATAATGTTGTCGGCAACCATTTTGCCTTGATTTTACAAGGCGCAGAGCCGTCAGATAATTGTATAACATAAGCCGTACTGCTTGTCGGATTCATAAAGCCGGACGGATATAAACGATCAATCATAACCGCAGAAACAATTGTGTTGAAACTATAATTTTTACGTATTTTGACCAGATAATTCGCAGGTCCTTTGACGGCGAATTGTTTATAGTTGTCCCTGAAAAAGTTATTTGGTGCTATAAATTCTGGGCTTATCTGGTTGCAATTTAGAGTTATAATTTGCAATATAGTTATTGTTTTATCCGAGATTTTCCTTAAAACCTTGCAAATATTAGACCTTTTCTCTA
>JAITDV010000301.1 GCA_031282385.1 Planctomycetaceae bacterium
CGCCTCCCTCGGAGGCGTCTTCTTATTCCCCTCCTTCGGAGGGGTCAGGGGGGGTCTCCTACAGGTTAGCGAAAAGGTCTAATATAAACCATATAAAATTACACGATTTTTTATTATCCAAAACAATCGCCGCATAGTTACCAAAAATTTATGAGTTTTCACTGGACTTTTCAATATTTATTGTTCTGTCTATAATTTTGCGGTTGAATTTTTATGGCGGTTCTGTTTTTTGGCGGGCTTGACAGGATCATGGAAATTATTGTCCGGTACGAATTGGTACGTTGTTATTATTTGTTGCGCAAAAACATTTACCCGAATTATTCCGAACACATGTTAGAAATTCGACGGCACAAGTACGTTAAAGCGGGTTCATATATGTAAACCTGCGCAAGTTATCGATAATTCAAGTATATTGTTCGTACTATAATTGCTTGACTTATGAGCGTAAAAGCCTGCTTTACGATAGGTAAGCAGACGAAGGTAAAGGAAAATTCAAGTGTGAACCAGTTTATAAACAGTTCAGTTAAAACTAAAAAAACACATTATGACAGACACGTCACAAAATAAATCAGAACACATAAAATACCGTTCAAATTATTTGTTGTTGCTTTTTGCTTTAGTTCTTTCGGGTGCGGCTGGTTGGTTTCTTGCTCAAAACCGGCACGCTTGGCAACACAACACGGGAACTCAAACGCAGGAACGTAAAATTCTCTTTTACCAATCTCCGATGCATCCTTGGATTAAATCTGAGAAACCAGGTAAATGTACAATTTGCGGAATGGCGCTTGCACCGGTTTATGAAGGTGACGCGGCTATAGACAATGTCGATTTTATCAAATTGACCGACACAACTATGGCAATTATTGGAGCCGCCTCGACTCCTGCGCGGGTATTACCTTTGAAACGTACCTTGCGTGTTGCGGGAATTATTAGCGAAGATGAAACACAACATCGCATTCTTTCCGCACAAGTACCCGGTCGTATTACAAAGTTACATGTCAATCAGGTGGGAATTGAAGTTGTCAGCGGTCAACCTCTTGCCGAGATTTACAGCCCTGAAATGTACACTGCACAACGACTTTATCTTGAAAATCTAGGTCTTTATGTTTCCGGTACGGGCGCCGTAGCTTATTCGGTGTTATCGTCAAACCGTGAAAATTTATTGTCGCTCGGTATGCTTGACGAGGACATTAAAAAACTTGAAGAAGTCAAAAAACCTAACACTACTTTTGTTGTCCGCAATCTCGCCGACGGCACTGTTATCTCACGCAAAGTTTACGAAGGTCAATACGTCAATGTCAATGACGAATTATTTGAAATAGGCAATTTTTCTTCGCTCTGGTTTATTTTCGATGTTTATGAAAGTAGTTTACCATTGATTAAACTCAATCAAAAAGTTACAGTTTCGTTGCCGTCGTTTCCATACGAAACGTTTACAGCTCCGATAACATTTATTGATCCGAATCTGAATGAATCTACACGAACTGCGCGGATTCGTGTTGTTATTCCTAATCCGCAAAAGCGCATTTTGCACCGCCAAACGGCGAATGGAACTATCCATATTGAAACAGAACCGTTACTGATTATCCCGCGCAGCTCCATACTTTACACTCGTGCGAAACCTGTAGTTTATGTTGACTTGGGCGATGGCGTGTGCCAGCTTCGGCAAGTCGAGTTGGGCAAAGCCGGAGATGAAGATATAGAAGTAATAAGCGGCGTAAGAGAAAATGAGAAAGTTATATATCAAGCGGCGTTATTGATTGACAGCCAAACTCAACTCGCTCATATTTCCGACTCGTCAAAAATTACCGAACAACCAAACGAATCCGGTAACACTAAAATTGTTGCACCAAAATTAACTTCGTCTGTTAATTTGCCTGATTACCTTGTACAAATAATGTTGGCGGCTACAAGCGCGTTGGCGTCCGATAATCTTGCCGAATATCAAAAACAACTTCCAATGTTGATCGAGGAGGTCAATAAAACAACAGACGAAGTACATGGTATTCTTACGCCGTTGGTAGAGAAATTAGTTGCAGGCAACAATTTGAAAGAGGCGCGGAATCCATTTGAACCTTTTAGTAACTCATTTGCCGACATAATAAAATCGCAACCGGCAGAAAAAAGACAAGCAAAAATTTTCCAATGCCCAATGTCACCGGTTTTAGGAACTGCGCGTTGGATACAAAATCAAAACGCCGAAGTTTTGAATCCATTTTTCGGATCAGAAATGTTAAATTGCGGCGTAGAATTGCAGTAGATAGTTGTAAAAGAAATTAACGATAGTGAACCTCTAACCAAACACAATTTAGAATTAAACAACACAAAATTATTAAACTGCTCAAACTCGAAAGTGTATATTGTAAGGTTCACAATAACAATTAAACAAATTTAATTTAATATGAAATATCTTATTACAGGCGGAGCAGGATTTATTGGTTCAAATCTTGCGAGATATATTTTGGACAAGGGACACGAAGTTGTTGTGTTGGACAATTTCGCGACGGGCAAGCGGGAAAATCTTGCGGATATAATGGACAAGATAACTCTTATTGAAGGCGACATTCGGGACAAAACGGCAGTTGATGCGGCGATTTCGGGATGTGTTGCGATTTTTCATGAGGGAGCGTTGGGATCCGTGCCGCGTAGTGTGGCGGATCCTGTTGCGTCGCACGACACCAATGTCAACGGTACGCTTACGGTACTTCAATCTGCTCGCAATGCTAATGTGAAACGAGTAGTTTTTGCGGCTTCGAGTTCTGCTTATGGCGAGCAGCCTGAATCTCCGAAAATTGAGACGATGCCGGCTTTGCCGATTAGTCCGTATGCCGCGAGCAAGACGGCATGTGAAGCGTACATGCAAACATACGCCGCCGCATACAAAATGGAAACAATTTCATTGCGTTATTTTAATGTATTTGGTCCGCGTCAAGACCCTTTTGGAGCTTATGCCGCAGTGATACCGGCGTTTGTCAGTAAAATTTTACGCGGAGAGCAACCAGAAGTTTTCGGCGACGGTGAACAGACCCGCGATTTTTGTTATATTGAAAATGTGTGTTACGCAAATTGGTTGGCAGCAAATGCACCGGCAGAAAATTGCGATGGTCGCCCGATGAATATTGCATGCAATTCCGCAGTGTCTTTGAATCAAATTCTAAATAAATTGCAACAACTCATGCAAAAAAATGTAAAACCAATTTATAAACCAACACGTGCCGGCGATGTAAAACATTCGCTTGCGGATATTACTCTGGCAGAGAAAAAAATCGGATACAAACCATTAGTTTATTTTGATGAAGGATTGGAACGGGCAATAAATTGGTACACCGAAAACTTAAAATAACTTGACCAAACAGTTATCGTCTGCCGTGTTGTTTCGTAACGGCAGGCGATAACGAAATAATAAAAAATTACTCTGAATAGGCAAGAAATCGTTTACAATTTAGGAATCATCATTCCGCCGTCAATCATTATTAGACTGTTCACACTTTAAATTTCGTTTACCTTCGCCTGCTTACCTATCGGAAAGCAGGCTTTTACGCTTTTAAGCCGTGCAATTTATAGTACGAGCAGTATACTTGACCAGTACTGTACGCCAAATCGCCGCGAGCTAACATTGCAACCGCACGACCAACATATTCAGGAAATCCCCAACGATGTTGCGGAACAATTCCTTCATTGATTAATTTTGAATATTTTTCTTTTACGCTTGCCGTCATGTCGCTTTGAATCAGACCATGTCGAATTTCATAAACTGAAATTCCGTATTCCGCCAACCGAAGCGACCATAGTTGCGTGGTCATACTCAAGGCAGCTTTGGATAGCACGATTCAACGACGCCGCAGTTGCGGAGATTGGCGGGATATTGATTATGTTTGCGAAAAATTCAGGGGTTGTTTCTTTTTGTTCGATCATCCATTGAGCGATTGTTTGCGTTAAAAAAAAACGGTCATTGCAAATTGATTTTCATAAGCCAATCGTAATTTTCTTCGGTTATTGCCAAAATATCGTTACGAATATGATTCACGCGGAAATCGTATTAAGGAAATATTGCCGTTGGAACGCGGATTTTGGACGTGGGAGTATGATTCGCGGACGAATGCGGTCAAAAAAACGAACAACAAAGTCTCTTGGCGAAATTGATCTGTCTAAAAATCCGGTTCATGATTCGTTTTTAGTCCCGTTTTGCCGCGATCCATACCAACGTTTAACAGACAACACCAAAATTTTTAGTAACACTGTTTGCCTGGAATTTGATGGAGAGGTCAAAAATGTTTCGGTTTATTTGTTGCGTTCCCAAGCAATGAGCCGCACGAATTACAACGACAAAGGTCAAGTACAATCACAAATTGACGCACGCGGAAATAGTTTAGCTTACAAGTATAACGATTTTGGACGACAATCGGCAATAATTCGTGAAGGTGAAGAAAGAAGTTGCTGTAGCTAGGGCAAAACATATTACAACGAATTCGGTCAAGTGTTGGCGAATCATGCACCTGACGGAAGGTTGACGATTTTCGGTACAATAAATTAGGACAACAATATTGCTCATATCTTGGCGCAA
>JAITDV010000331.1 GCA_031282385.1 Planctomycetaceae bacterium
AAAACAACTATTGATCAAATTGCACAAAAATACAGACAGCAACTTGCCCGTAAAAATTTATACGCAAATTTAACACAACAACTTGCAGAAATTGAACAACACAAATCGACTTTACTTGGAATGTACAATCAGGAATTAGGAATGTCAGATAGTAACTCGTTTTTTAACACACAAAATAACTCCTCAAATCAAACATCGATCAGCAATAGTAATCATGCTGGCAGTAATATTGGAAACGACCCGCGCGGACGTCAAATTACAGAGGTTGAAGAGCGGAACGGTTTGTCGGATATTTCTGTTACAAAAATTAATATCGCAACTAATAATACAGAAGGCAACGGTGAAATTAAATTGGTTGAAGTTATTCCTGATTCGAAATTAGAAACGACCAATACTTCTGATTATAAAAATTTGTATTTGCAGTATCGCAGAAAAGCAGAATCGGTATTGGAGGTTGAATCTGCTCCGCTTGGACGCCGACAAATGATTCGCAGATATTTTGATTCAATTAAACCTGTTGATTAGGATTATTTTTAATATTTCAGTGGAATTTTTTTGTGTTGTTTTTTTAACTCAGGCTGAAAGCCTTTTAAACAATACAATAGCGTAGGGTAACACCCTACGAAAGAAAACACTATAACTCAAGCCCTGAAAAGGCGACATCAAAACTCAATTTAACATGCCAAAAAACACAATGCATAGCGTCTTACATAAATTTAATGATTAAGCCCTTTCATGGCTAATTTTGTTGTTATCCTTTTCGTAGGGCGATGCCCTGCGTTACTGATGTTGGGCTTTCAGCCCATTGCCGTGATTTTAGCTCAAAACAAATTTAAGCATTTCACGATAAAAAAATTTCCACTTAATAAATACGATTATTTGTAAGAGATTATAGTTATGTTTACCGTAAATTTAAACTGTTTACACTGTAATTTTTCTTTACCTTCGCCCGCATACCTACCGGAAAGCAGGCTTTTACGCTCTTGAGTTGCGCAATTTGATAGTGCGAGCAGTACAACTTAAATTTTTATAAAGATGAAAATACATAGAATTGATAGTCACAATGGCGGAGAGGTTGTTCGGCGTGAGATTTCGGTATTGCGGGAGCGTTTGAGTTCACGCGGCAATATTGTGAGCGAATCCGGTCGGCAACGAACAATAGAAATTTTCGGCGAAGCGTTGTCGCCGCAACAAGTAGTAGAGCGTATTTGTTGTGATATTCGTGTTGGCGGATTGAGTTCGCTTCTTGATTATTCGTTGCGTGTTGACGGCGCGGAATTGACGGCGAAGACAATTCGTGTTACGAAAAATGAACTTGCGGCGGCGTATCGGAAATCTGATTCCGGTTTTTTGGCGTCGATAAGATTTGCGAAAGATAATATACGTATGTTTCAAGAAAAGATTTTACGTAACAAAAATGTTTTTTGGAAGACTCGCGGCGGTTATATTTGCGAGCGTTATCGTCCGCTTCGTCGAGTAGGTATTTGCGTTCCTGGCGGTGCGGCGGCGTATCCGTCAACAATTCTTATGACAGTGATTCCAGCGCAAGTCGCCGGAGTACGGGAAATAGCGGTAATGATGCCGCCGACAAAACTTGGCGCGTACAATGTTGACATGTTAGCGGCGTGTTTTGAACTTGGTGTTTCTGAGGTTTATCGGATGGGAGGTGCGCAGGGAGTAGCGGCGTTTGCTTATGGAGTTGAAGGCGTGCCGGCGGTGGACAAAATAGTCGGACCGGGTAATATGTTTGTTTCGTTGGCAAAGCGGTTTGTCAATGGCGATGTTGGAATAGATATGATTGCGGGACCGAGTGAGTTGGTAGTAATAGTTGATGGTTCAACTAATCCTGTCTTTGTTGCTTATGATATTCTTGCACAAGCGGAACATTCACCCGGAGTGTGTATTATTGTCGGCTGGGACAAGGATATTGTGGATGCGTCGGTTAATGTGATTGAGTCTGAATTTAGTAAACTTGAACGCGGCGAGTTGGCAAAGACGAGTTTGGAACGGTTTGGGGCAGTGGTTGTTGCCAAAGACGAGTTGGATGCGTGTCGGATAACAGATTTGATTGCGCCGGAGCATTTGATTATTGCAACTCAAAATGCGGAAGTGTTGGCAGACAAAATATTGAATGCGGGTGCGATATTTGTTGGCGGTTATACGCCGGCGGCGGTAGGTGATTATGTTGCGGGTCCATCGCATGTTTTGCCAACAAACGGCACGGCAAGATTTGCCAATGGATTAACGTGTAACGATTTTCTCAAATCGAGTAGCGTAATGTCATTTTCAAAAAAAGGATTGGCAACGTATGCAGATTGTGTTGAGTCTTTATCACGTAAAGAAGGTTTAACAGCGCACGGGGAAAGTGTTTCCGTAAGATTGAGATAATTTAAACTTGTTCACACTTGAATTTTTGTAATATTTCAGCGGAATGTTTTTTATGTTGTCCGCGCGGATTTATTGGGCTTGGTGAACAGTAGACCTTTTCGCTAACCTGTAGGAGACCACCACTGACCCCTCCGAAAGAGGGGTTAGGGGTGGTCTCGGAGGAGTTAAAGGCGGTTTTTTGTTGCGTTGGTGTATTTTTAGGTTAGAGAAAAGGTCTAGTATATCGCCGAATCCAAACAAGATCGGCAACTCGTATGAGCGGTTGTACTGGTTGATTTAATTTCAGAACAAACAAGATCGCAATATATTAAAATTTAATTTGTTTATTAGTATATTTGACAATTGCCGTGTTTATTGTCAGGCGTAATGTAACTTTATTATTACTGGTAATCCAATGATATTTCAACAACCGATTTGGTTTTTGCTTTTGTTACCGTTGGCAAGTATAGTTTATTTTTGGCGAGTACCGTCGCGATTTCTTTTTGTTTTGCGTGTCTTGACATTTGTTTCTGTTGTGTTGGCGATGGTTGGGATAACAATAAAGTTGCCGACGCGTAGTGGTACGGTGGTTGTGATAGTGGATCGCAGCCGTTCGATGCCGACTGAATCTGATATTATGTCAAAGCAATCGATAAATCTTCTTTTGAATCATATTGGCAGGGAGGATCGTTTGGGAGTAATTTCTTTTGGCATGTTATCTCATCTTGAGCGGATACCGGCAGGCAACAACTCTTTGGGCGAGTTCAACGAATTTCGTGGAGCGGGAAGTTTTGATGCGTCTAATTTGCATGATGCTATTGATCATGCGTTGTCAATTATTCCTAATGGTGAAAAAAGTAGGTTGCTTGTGATTTCTGATGGGCGTTGGACGGGCGAGCCGCCGGATCAATTGATTTCACGGCTTGTGCAACGCGGTATTCCGGTTGATTATAGGCTTGTGGAGAGGTCGCATGTCGGCGATGTTGCGGTTCTTGCAATTGATGCGCCGGAACGTGTTTTACCGGGTGAAGTTTTCAAAGTTACGGGAACGGTTTATGTTCCTGTTGCGCAAAATATCGGGTATGAATTGATGTGCAACGGAGTAAAAACGGCAAGCGGAATACGTCCAATGGATGCGGGAAGTAACAGAATTGATTTTATGTTGAAAGCCGGCGTTCCTGGAACGATGCAATGTGATTTGAGAGTTAATAGTATAGTTGAAGACGATGTTATTGATTCCGGCAAAGATAATAATCTTGACCAAAAGAACTCAAACAATATCAATTCTGAAAAACCGAGGTTAAAAAATACGCTTGCCAAAGACCCAGTACCGGAAAATAATTTTGCGCGGAAGTTAGTTGGTATCGAAGGCGATAAGCCGTTGCTGATTCTGGTTCCGCAAGCCGCAGCAGGCGCCGGCAACTCTGCACCGCAATCGAAGTTAGCGGAAGTTCTTCGTAATGCCGCGTTGAAGGTGGAGGTATCAGACGGCACGGGAATTTCGTGGTCTCTGGCAACATTGAGTCGTTATTCAGGAATAATTTTGGAAAATGTTCCCACGTCGCAAATCGGAACAGTCGGAATGGAATTGATTCGTGAATGGGTCAAAGAAACCGGCGCGGGGTTGATGTTTACGGGCGGCAAGAATGCGTATGCTCTTGGAGGTTATTATAAGTCGCCGCTTGATCCGATTATGCCGGTGTCGATGGAGATTCGGAAAGAGCATCGGAAGTTGGCGATTGCGGTTGCAATTTTGATGGATTGTTCCGGTTCGATGGGAATGGTTGTTCCTGGCGGCAAGATAAAAATGGATCTTGCGGATGCTGGTGCGGCTGAGGTGCTTAATATTCTTACGCCGCTTGATGAAGTTGCGGTGTTTACGTGTGATACGGCTGTGCAGACAATAATTCCGCTAAAATTCAATACCAATCCTAAAGGGGACGCCGGAATTATTCTTAATGTCGGACCTGGCGGCGGCGGAATTTTTGTTTATACCGGCTTGAAAAGGGTAACTGCGGAGTTGGCAAAAGCAACAGCGGAAACAAAACATGTTATTCTTTTTACGGATGCTGCTGACACGGAGGAAGCGGGTGATTATGTAAAGTTGCTCACGGCTTGCCGCAATGTTGGTATGACTTGTAGTGTAATTGCGTTGGGAACTCCAAAGGATTCTACAGCGGATCTTTGTCAAGACATTGCCCGTGTCGGCGGCGGCAATATTTATTTTACAGACAAACCGGACGAGTTGCCGCGTCTTTTTGCTCAAGATACTTTTACAATTTCGCGGAGTACATTTCTTGAGGACGAGACTGCGTTCAAGTTTTCAGGCGGTATGTTGACATTATCTGATACGGTATTTAAGAATCCGCCTTCGCTTGGCGGTTATAATTTGTGTTATTTGAAGGAGAAATCAATTTTGTCTGCCGTAACAGAAGATGAATACACTGCCCCGATAATCGCGTCTTGGCAAGCCGGACTTGGCAGAGTTTTATGTTATATGGGACAAGTGGACGGCAAATTTACAGGTGCAATAGCCGGTTGGGACAAATACAATCTTATGCTTGCGAGTCTTGGCAGGTGGACGGCGGGCAAAACGAATTTATTGCCGGACAATATGATGTTGACGCAGATGTTGGACGATGGCAGTTGTCAAATACGCCTTCATCTTGATCCGGAAAACGAAAACGCTATTCCAGCAATACCGGAAGTAACATTATTGATCCAAAAATCGGACGGCATAACAGAATCACGGCGGCTTCCGTTGAAATGGTTGGAACCTGATCTGCTTGGAGTAACAGTTCCGTTGGCGGGAGACGAAATTGTTCAAGCAACATTGTTGTTGACGAATGGAAACGAAGTTAAACCGTTTCCTTTGCCGCCTGTTTGTATTCCGAATTCGCCTGAATTTAAGCCGCCTGATCAAACCCGCAATTCCGGCGCAACTCTACGGCAACTTGCAACCGCAACCGGCGGCGTTGAGCGGATAGAGTTACCGCGAATCTGGAAAGACATTCCAAAATCTCCGCGTTTTTTTGATTTATCGTCGTGGCTAATTTATTTCGCGATTGTTTGCATTATCGCTGAAATTTTTCAGAGGCGAACCGGTTGGATTACTTCTTGGGCAAAACGTTTGATTGCAAGATTCAAAGGAACAAAATTAATACGCAACAAAAATAGAGTTGACAATACTAATGTTGACGCAAGTACAGAAAATGATAACGACGATGCAGAAACAGGACAAGGAAAATTATTGTCGGTTTTCCAACGATTTAGATTGCGAAGAAAAGCACGTGAAATAATAAAACCGGATTCAGAAAATCCCTCAACAATATTGCCCGCCCAACAACAAGAATCACAACCCAACCACAACCAATCACAAAAAACTCAAGACCAAACACATGCCAGCAACGTCCTAGACGCAATAAACAAAGCAAAACAATCCTCAAAATCACGAACAAAAAAATAAACAAAACGTAATATTTCAGCGGAATGTTTTTTGTGTTGTTTTTTGAACTAATGCCGAAAGCCTTGAATCAATAGTGTACGGCAACGCCCTACGAAAGAATAATAATTTTGAAATAAGAGGAGTTAATTATGTCATCGCGTTTTATTAACCCTTACACGGATTTTGGTATTAAGAAACTTTTTGGCGAAGAAGTGAATAAGGAATTGCTTATTGACTTTCTCAATTCGCTTTTACCGCCT
>JAITDV010000350.1 GCA_031282385.1 Planctomycetaceae bacterium
AAGAGAAAAACGCTAACGGACTTTTGATCTATTCTTGTGCTGCCAGATATTGGACTCTCGGTTTAGACTCAACTGCGGAACTTGAAATAATGAGAGACTCGCTTGCAAATTCGAAAATCCCATACTTAACCGGTTACTCTTGCGGCGAACTTTGTCCCGTACAAAATCCAAACGGCGAACTAATAAGCAGAATGCACAACTATACTTTTATTGCCTGCGTTTTTTGAAATTATTTGCAGCTTGCCGATTATTCTGCCCGTACTATAAATTGCGGGACTTAAGAGCGTAAAAGCCTGCTTTCCGATGTAAGCAGGCGAAGGTGAATGAAATTAAATTTGAACAGTTTAAAAGTATCACAAACCAAGTCTGCAAATTGATCAGATTGGCATTTTTTTATTTGAACACACGTTGACCTGCATAACCATTCAATAAACAGATCGCCAACTGGACACACTTACGCGAATATGAGAATGCCGCTAATTAATTATTTTACAATCAATCTTAATCGTACTTTATTTGCGAGGTGATATTGAGCGATACCATAACCGATAATAAATTTGCGGATATAGTTTTAGTTGAGCGGGAAAATAAACGTTTAAAACGTGAAGTGAACCGGCTGCGGAATCTTATTGCACGCAGCAACGCCGCCACACACGCAAATTTCGATTTGAACGCAGAATTGCAGGCGGAACAAGTTCGGCAAGGTAAATATCTTGATCTTATGTTGAAAAATTGTCCGAATATTATTCTGATGATCGATGCTGGCGGCAATTTCGTTTATTGTACGCAATCTTTTTTATCGTTACAAAAATTCAATTCTTTTGCGGAATTGAGTTGTTACAAATTCGGCGATTTTTTTAGCGGCGAAGAATATTCGGAATTAGTAAACGCACTCAACGAATCCATACGTCAAAAAAACGGAATCAATACATCAATTTATACAAATTGGGGACAAGAAGGTCAAAAGCGTTATTATGTGTTGCATATTACGCCAATGTTTGTTGTAACTGGAGATGATTACAAAAATGCAGCACAAAACAACTCCGATAAACAAGAATCTGTAATTGACGGCGCAATTATTATTTGCCATGATGTAACAGAGTTGATCGCGGCAAAAGAACAAGCGGAATTGGCAAACCAGATGAAGAGTTCTTTTCTTGCCAATATGAGCCATGAAATACGCACGCCAATGAACGCGATTATTGGAATGGCGGAATTAACGTTGCGCGAAGAAATTTCCGACACTGCATACGAAATGGTAAAAAACATCAGGCAAGCCGGAAATAATCTTTTGTCAATTATCAATGATATTCTTGACTTCTCCAAAATTGAATCGGGCAAGTTGGAAATAGTTGAAAGCGAATATCAATTACATTCGTTGATCTATGATGTTATTGGAATTATTCGTACTCGTCTTGTGGAAGGTACGGTAGATTTTTTTGTTGATATTGACAGTGCGGTGCCGAACAATTTGATCGGTGATGAAGTCAGGTTGAGGCAGATTTTGTTAAACATTTTAAGCAACGCCATCAAATACACGCGGTCAGGATTTGCAACATTGACAGTACGAGGTGAAGTTACAGATCAAGCGGTGTTGTTTACATTTGATGTTACAGATACTGGAATCGGAATTCAACCTGAGAACATAAATAAATTATTCAGTAATTTTACGCAATTCGATAAAGTTGCTAACAAGTGGATAGTTGGTAC
Source organism: Planctomycetaceae bacterium (assembly GCA_031282385.1). GTDB lineage: Bacteria > Planctomycetota > Planctomycetia > Pirellulales > Thermoguttaceae > WRKP01. The sequence continues at coordinate 1,711 of JAITDV010000350.1, forward strand.
TGGTCTTGGTTTATCGATTGCGCGTAATCTTGCGCGTCTTATGGGCGGCGATATTACCGTACAAAGCGAATACGGCGTCGGAAGTACATTTACCGTTACATTAAAACAACACTTCAAACAATATAAACCTTTTGCACGAATAGATGATTTCACAAATACAAGATCATTGATTTTTGAGCCGCGTGTTATGCACGCGTCATTTTGCCGTGCTGCATTTGAATCGTTGAAATTGAAATACCGCTTGGTGTCGGACAAACGCGGATTTGATTATGAGTTGCGTAATGGCAGGTATTGTTATATTTTTGTTGAGGCGTCTGTTTTGGATTCTGTTATCAATTCAATTGCAGAAATTTGCCCGAATAATAGCCTAAAAGTAATTGTAATGACGGACGGCAATAATCTGATCGGTCACAAAAAATATTCTTACATTCAATTACCATTTTATTCGGCACTGCTTGCTGGAGTTTTTAACAAGATTGCAGGCGAAGTGTATTACCGTGAAAGTACAATAACAACCGAATTTATAATGCCGGATGCAAGAATATTGATTGTAGATGATATACTCACTAATTTGAAAGTTGCTCAAGGGCTTTTAATGCCGTACAAAGTTCAGGTTGACATTTGTGAGAGCGGTTTTGAGGCAATTCGTTTAGTACAGAATAATCGTTACGATATTATTTTCATGGATCACATGATGCCGTTAATGGACGGATTGGAAACAACAACAAAAATACGTGAATTACCAAACGGTCAAAAAATACCGATTATCGCGCTGACTGCTAATGCCGTTTCTGGTGTGAGAGAAATGTTTATGGCAAACGGAATGGATGATTTTTTGTCCAAGCCGATTGATCCGTCGAAATTGGAATCGATGTTGATCAAATGGATTCCTGATAGCAAACATGTAATTGCCGCCAACTCAGATTTAAATACCGGTTTAGATGTAACTCAATCCGGTGTTGACTCGTCAACTAACAACGCAATCAATAAAGGAGACGAAATTCATGGACTTGATCTTAAAGCAGGTTTAGACCGTATCGGCGGCAACATGGATATATATATTGAGATTTTGAAAATATATATCGAATCAACTCCAGAAATAATTGATGTGTTGCGGATACCAACGGCGGAGAAACTCAAAGATTACGCAGTCGCAATTCATGGAATCAAAGGAAGCAGTCTAAATATCGGCGCAGAAAAAATTGGAAAACTTGCCGCAGAGTTGGAAGCCGACGCCAAAGCCGGTAATCTTGAAGCGGTATTGTCAAAAAACAGAAATTTCATCGCGCTAACCGAAAGACTAATAAATGACATGAACTCATTCATCAACAAAAAAACTTTTTAAGGGACAACTATCTAGTTGTCCCTGAAAAAGTCTTTTTGTTGTTTTAATGGTAGCCAACTTGTTCGCGGCGAGTTCGTTTGAGCATCTGAATGGGTACTCCTTTTCAATTAATTTTGATAATA